>CAZLQN010000017.1:0-11931 GCA_964561735.1 Hadarchaeota archaeon (SeqCode)
AACAGGCGGTGAGCATGGGGAGGTGCATATATTTTGGAGTTAAACTTGCCGTTCTAGACGAGCCAACCGCCTCTTTGTCGATCAAGGAAACAGAGAAAGTGATAGAAAGCATAAGGGGGATGAGGAGGCGAGGGCTTTCAATTATTTTTATATCCCATAATCTCTCCCATATTTGGCCTGTTGCAGATAGATTTGTGGTTTTGGACCACGGAAAGAAAGTGGGAGATTTCAGGAAAGAGAAGGCATCGAAGGAAAAACTCAGAAAATTGATAATGGGAAAAATAGAAGTATAGGGCCCTCTCCTGAAGGCTAGAAATTCGTTGATGATTATCGGGTCCTTTTAAGGTGTTGTTACCCATCAGCAACTGGCCGGATCAAGGTCTAGGAAAACTTTTTATTGCAGTAAACTAGTCTAAAATGGTGAAAAATTGGAAAATAAAGGAATTCTAATGTCGACCGTAGCGATTCTAGTGATTGTAATTGTCATCATTGCCGGAATTGGTGCTTACATCCTGACTCGTCCTCCCGCTGGAAAACAACCAGGTGAGATTTGGGTTGCAATAGTCACCGATGTCGGTGGAAGGGGAGACATGTCTTTCAACGATATGGGATTCCGGGGATGTGATCTAGCCAAAGAGCAGGGAATTGTGGATAAGGTCACCGAGGTCATCAGTACCACTGCAGCAGACTACCTTCCGAACCTGAGAATGTTAGCCGCTTCTGGAGATTACGACTTAATCATACCGATCGGGTTTCTGCTGACTGAAGCCACCGCAACCGTAGCAAAGGAATATCCCCAGCAGAACTTTGCATGCATAGACTTTTCTCCATCTTGGACAGAGTTTCCTTACACCCCTGGTTCACTCGCCGTCCTCTTCCGCGAGGAGCAGAGCGGCGCCCTTGAAGGGGCCCTTGCGGGACTGATAGCGGCTGCGTATAACAAGCCCAACGTTGGCATAGTACTCGGCATGGAGATCCCACCCGTAATAAGATACGAGATCGGGTTCAGGTATGGACTCTATTGGGCCATAGGTCCCAACGGCTGGTATGAAAACGAAAATGGAACGACACCCGTGATAGGGACGACTTCGACAAAGATAATTTACGACTACACCAATGCCTTCGACAACCCCGCGTTGGGGAAGACAACCGCTGAAGTTCAGCTCGCTCACAATTTGGCAGTTGATTGGGGGGCGGCGGGTGCCACGGGGCTTGGAGTATTCACTGCGGTTGAAGATTACCACACGGCGAACAACATACCAACTGGGCAGCCACCGTTCATATTAGGAGTCGATGCGGACCAAGACTGGATGAAACCGGGCTTGGTCATAGGTAGCGGGATGAAGCGAATCGATCAGGCTGTCGTGTACGTCTGCGGATTAGTCCGTGAAAACACATTCAAGGCCAAGGTGCAAAGTACCGGCGGAATTCTCACGCTCGGAATGGCGGAAGGCGCAACGGGCATAAGCAACCCTGATATTACACTCGACGACGCCATACAGTTTGCAGTCGCCCACGAACAACTCACGGGAGAGAGTGTACTCCCAGCGACCCCAGAGAATATCAAGGCAACTGTACGTGCGATGAGGGAGGCCCAGCCTGCTTGGGTATGGGAAGGCGTCTCGGAACTCGAGAATAAAATACTAGATGGCACAATAGTGGTTCCAAGCGTTTCCGACCACGATACGGCCGAAAATTACAGGACCCTCTGGGCTTAGTCCTAACGCCCATTTTTTATTTTTTTCTTTTTTTACTTAGCATTGCTTTACGAGATTGAACATATCATCAGCTGAACTTTTTATGTTGGGACTTCTGCCTAGAGAAAGTTTTTGGGGCTTATCATCAAATACAGAAGTGTCGCATCTATTTATTGATATCATGCTAATTTTTCTATGAACAAAACAAAGTGGTAGGTTCTATATGGGCGCGATCGAAATCGAGATGCTCGGGATCGTCGCTGCTTTTTTGGTAAACGCAGCAATGTTCCCGCAGATACTGAAAACGGCCATCACGAAGCAAGCCAGAGACATCTCTTTGCCTTTTTGGATAATTTTATTTACGGGAGCATTTTTCTGGACCGTTTATGGAATTTTTACTGGTGGAATTGCCCTCGTTTTGTCAAGCGTTGTGACATGTGGCATGTGCTCGGCGATGATCGCATTGATTTTGAAGTATAGATGAAGTCAGAGGTAATCGAGCAGCTGCGGAAAATGTTTTATGTCGCTGATCACGACATCTGCTACTTCTGAGAGTATGGAGTCGTTTCCTATCGCCACGGCCAGCCCAGCGTGCTTCAAGAAGTTGATATCGTACTTGCTGTCCCCGACGGCGACGCATTCATCAGGCGTCATCCCGAGCTCGTCTGCAAGCCTGGCAAGTGTCTCATGTTTCAGGCACGGCTCAACCCTGAAGATGCCTTCGCCGGTGAGGTAACCTTGCTTGTCCACAGCGAGCCCGTTCGCGAGCACGTGTTTGATTCCGAGCTGGCGGGCAATTCTCTCCGCTAGAATATCGATGCCGCCCGTGATCATCGCGAGCTGATAGCCGCGCTTCCTTATCTCTGGGATGACGTCCACTGCGCTCGGCGTGGGCTGGAGGCCCTCCAAAATCTTTTCTATCTGAGAGATGTGTGGTTGAGGCTGCCAGAGCGCTATGTCGCGGCGCATGAACTCGACGTAGTCAATCTCGTTCCGCTCGTAAGCTCTGAGGTTCGCGATCGCCTGCGCTTGCGTGCCAAAGTGGCGGTGGATGACTCCCCAGCAACTATCATCCTCTATGAGCGTCCCGTCCATGTCAAAGGCGACGAGCTTGTATTTCATATTGTCACCGATATCAGTTTTTATGCTAGAGATATAATGGCTGTGGGATTAAGGTGCTAGATACAATCTTGATGTTTCTCTTGTCGATGGTGCCCGTGTTTGAGCTGAGGGGCAGCATGCCATTAGCGTTAGTTTTTACGAGTATTCATCCAGCGATCATTTTTCTGATATGTGTGGGGCTAAACATTCTAGTTATACCAATTATCTTTGTAGGGCTTAAGCTGCTTGCTCCGCCACTCACAGAGCGCTCGAAAATTATCCGTTCGATATTCGATTGGTTCCGCAAGCGAAGTTACAACCGGAAGTGGGGGCTCGTGGGTCTTGCCGCATTTGTCGCTGTGCCTTTACCTGGTACGGGGGCTTGGACAGGCACATTGATCGCATATCTGCTTGGGATGAACAGAAAGCATGCGGCTTTAGCAATAGCTGCAGGGGTCATCGCGGCGGGCATAATGGTGTTGGTCGGGGTCGTCAGCATCATAACGATTATAAAAATACTTTAATGGTGGCAAGATTTTTTGTTACACGTGTAACAAACAAAAATAACGACCGCAGAGCTTTTAACCTTCGGCAACGAAATCAAATCGTATCACAAATCAAGCCAGTCACGAGTCAAGTTCACCTGGCTTTTGGAAGGGCGTAGAGCCCATGGAAGGAAAAGAAGGAAAGCGTATAGAAGACCTGATTGCCGAGAAAATCGGCCAAAAGGAGGCTTTGTCTATGAAGGAAGACATTGGTACGACCAAGTATCTTATTCATGCGAAAATTGAAGCGAACGGCGTGGTCGAGCGTCCGGATGTAGTGGGCGCGATTTTTGGCCAGACAGAAGGACTGCTTGGAGATGCACTCGACCTGCGCGAGCTGCTCAAGTCGAGCAGGATCGCGCGCATAAAGGTGGACATAAGCTCGGCCCATGGAAAGTCCAGCGGGTCGATCATCATCCCATCCAGCTTGGACAAGGTCGAGACCGCGATAATCGCTGCTGCCCTCGAGACCATAGACCGCGTGGGCCCATGCGAAGCCACGATCAAGGTCGAGCGCATCGAGGATGTCAGGGGCGCGAAACGCAAGTTCGTCGTCGACCGCGCGAAGGAGATCCTCGGGCAGATGGAGGCCGTAGCTACGGAGAGCCAAGAGATTTCGGAGATGGTTAAGGAGCACATCCGTGTGGACGAGATATCGGATTACGAGGGGCTGCCGGCTGGCCCTGGTGTAAGGGATTCGGATGCAATCATAATTGTGGAAGGGCGCGCCGACGTGCTCACATTGCTGCGCTGCGGGATAAGGAACGCCATAGCGATCGAGGGCACGAGCGTCCCGAAAGCGGTGGTAGATTTGAGCCGCAACAAGACGACGACCGCCTTCCTTGATGGAGACCGCGGCGGTGACCTGATATTCAAGGAGCTCATGCAAGTCACGGAGATAGATTTTGTCGCCAGGGCCCCGCCGGGGAAGATGGTGGAGGAGATGACGAGGAAGGAAATAGTCAAGGCGCTCAGAAACAAGGTGCCAGCCGACCAAGCTGTGATCGAGACAAAAGGAAAGCCTGAGGAAGCCGCGCCCCCACCGGAGGATAGGGAGGAGGGCAATCTCGCCAAGCTAAACGTCGCGATAAACGATCTGCGAGGGTCGCTCAGGGCCCGCTTGCTGGACGCAGGCCTCAACAATAAGGAGGAGGTGCAGGTGAGGAACCTGGTGGAAAGCCTCTCGAGGGCCGAGGGGATCAGCGCGGTCGTCTTCGATGGGGTCGTGACGCAAAAAATCGCTGACATAGCTACGGATAAGAACTTGAAGTATATCGTTGGCATGCGTGTCCGCTTGGACAGGGCGCCGCCTGCGAACATAAAAATATTTACTCCCGATGATTTGCGTCGACGCCAGCGCTAAAGTTCGCGCGACATGACGATGGCTGCCTCGCCATCCTCGTAATAATGCGAGATTTCCTCCCCAAGTTTGAAGCCGAGTTTCTGGTAAAAAAGTTGCGCCGCATCGTTGCTCTTTCGCACCTCGAGCCTTGCGCTCCTTGCGCCTCTCATGCGCAGGATGTCCAAGATTTGAACCATCAGCGCGGTGCCCACACCTCTTTTTCTATATTCAGGGTAGACGCCTATCGCCATGATGTGGCCACTCGCCCCCCATCTGAGCGTGCCGATTAGGTATCCGACGACTTTTCCATCCACCTCCGCCACAAGGAAGCCTTCGGGGTTGGTGAAGTAGAGGCGGCTCAGCAGGCTCATGGGATATGGATCTGGGAAACAAAATTTTTCTATATCCAAAACAGTGCTCATATCGTAAGGCTTGGCACCCCTCACTCTGATGATGTCGCCGGCCATTTTCTTCCCAACTCACTTTTAAGTTATGGGATAAAAAAGGAGTTCTGTTAGGTTGGGGTTGCGACATGCGAGTAATCCACAAAGATTTGAAGCACGAGAAAATCAAGCTCGTTCCTGAAACACTCGACGACCTCTGGCACTTGCAGCACTTGATCGAGGAGGGAGACCTAGTCACCGCTTTGACATGGAGGCGGGAGAAAGCCGAGGCGGACAAAATCAGGCCCGAGCGGCTTGAGAAAAAACCGGTGACGCTCTCGATAAGGGTCGAAAGCGTCGAGTTTCACAAGTTCGCGAACATGCTGCGCGTGCTCGGAAAAATTGAGGCGGGCCCCGATGTTGGCAAGCACCACTCGCTCGGCATCGAGCCCGGTTTTATCTTGACGCTGACGAAGAGCTGGTGGCCCGAGCATCTCGAGAGGTTGCAGGAGGCGGTCAAGGCGAGCAGACGCCCCCGCGTTTTGCTCGTGGCCCTCGACGATGAATCAGCGGAGCTCGGACTGGTCAGACAGTATGGGCTCGAGCATGTAGGGGCTATTCATTACCCCCGAGCTGGCAAGCGTTACGCATCCAAGGAGCCTGGCGTGCAGAAATTCTTTCATGAGCTCGCCGCGGCAATGGGCAACGTTATGGAGCGCGAGGGCGTGCGTGCTGCGATCGTCGCAGGGCCGGGCTTTACGAAGGAGGAATTTCACAAGTTCCTTCGGGAGGGCTATCCAGAGCTTGCTCCGAAGGTCCGACGTGACGATGTCAGCACAGGAGGCAGTGCTGGGCTCTATGAAATCGTGCGACGGGGTCTCGTCGAACAGGTTTCGCACGAGGATCGCCTTTCCTTCGAAACTTCGTTGATGGAGCAGCTCATGGCAAAAATCGCAAAGGAAGAATCAGCGACGTATGGGAGAGAAGATGTCGCACGAGCGGCCTCGCTCGGGGCCGTTGAAAAATTGTTAATCGTGGATGAATTGTTGAGACGAGAGAGAGCGAAGTTAGACGATCTGCTGAAACAGGTGAGAAAGACACGTGGCGAGGTCATAGTAATCAGCACGGAGCACGATGCCGGCAGGCAACTTCTTTCGATTGGCGGTGTAGCCGCACTACTGAGGTTCAAACCCCGTTGAGATTTTTTGTTACACGTGTAACAAACACATCGAGACGGGCAATCGTTTCGGTTGGCGGCGTAAAACATGGAAAGTTCATCTGCTTGTCGCAAAGATTATTTACGCAATACCTAATCTAATTTGAGATGAACCATGTCAATCCCGCCTGAGATAGCTTGGCTTGTTCCAATCATTGTTCCATTAATCATCGGCCTGCTCGTTGGAGTTTTGATCAAACACTTGGTGAAATGGCTCTTGATACTTGTCGCGTTCGTCGTCGTTCTCGTCGTGACTGGAGCTCTAAGCGTGGGTTTCGGCGATCTCTATGACAAGGCGATGGAGTTCCTGCCGAAGCTCTATGATGCCGGGAGAGGTTGGATTAATGTTTTACCGTATTCGTCGGTGGCATTTCTGATCGGCCTTGGTTTAGGATTGTGGAAAGGGTAGTGTGACGCTCTACTGGTCAAAATTGTTATAAAAAGTGCCTACTTCCTCGCCTTGAGCAACCGCTCGAGCTCTTCGACTAATGATTTCACGGGGACATCTGGCACGCTTATCCTGCGGCTCTGTCCGCGTTGCCCCTTGCCTGAAGACTGGAGATCGACCAACCCAAGCTCCTCGGCGTGCCCGAGATACTCCCAGAGCTGGGTGTGCCCCCGCGGTCGTTCGTCGTACTCCTCGCAGATGACGCGGTAGGCCGTCTCGACTTCGCTCGTCATAGCATACGCTTGTCCAGACTTCTTCAGCCTCCGAGCGAGCGCAAGCAAAACTAACTGCTCATGCAGCTGTAGTTCATTAAGCGCCTCCTTCCTCACCTCCGAATGTATCTCCGCCTTCGCTTGGCGCACGTGCTCCGGCGTCACTTGGTTCTTCCCCTCATCGTCCGCGAGCATGCCGGCTCGCCAGAGTAGCTCGAGGGCTAGCCTGGCATCGCCCCAGCGAGCGGCGATGTCGGCGACGAGCGCCGTTGTGTCCTCTTCCATCGCGCCCACTTTGAAGGCCTCCTTGATCCGAGCATTCATTATGTCGACGAGTTGCGCGGCAGAGTATTTGTCGAGGTGGATGACATTGTGCATGAACGTGCTCTGAGTGCCCGCGTCCAAAGAACGCGTGAAATTCTTGTCTCGAGCTATCGCGATGATGCTGATGCGCCCCAAGGCGCCGAGCTCCTCCCCAGAGCGTGTGAGCGCGTAGAGAAGGTCTGGACCATTCTGCTGGATGAAAAAATCTATTTCGTCTAGGGCGAGGGCGAGATATGCATCGTGTTTCTCCAACCATTTCGTACTCTCCCTCAAAAGTTCTTCCGGGGAAAAACCTCGCGGAGGCAATTTTAAGTAATAATTCGCGAGCTCCTGCATGACCATGTGCGGCGACTTTTGCTTGCGGCAGTTGACATGGATGTAGTCGAGCTTCATGTCGCGCTTCTTTGCAGCCGATTTGAGTTCTTCGCCAAATTTCATGGCGAGCACGGTCTTGCCCACGCCGACGCTGCCGGTTATGAGCACCTTCTGCCCGACCCTGCTCTCAAGTGCTGGCCTGAAAATTCGTGCAAGTTGCCTGAACTCCTCGTCTCTGTGAATCAGTGTCTTCGGTACGTAGTCTGGGAGAAGCTTGCTCGGATCTTTAAAAACGGACCTACGAGCCATCTCCTCCTCGAGTATCTCCTTAAACATCCTGCCCCTCAGAACTGATTTTCCATGTTCGAGCATAAAACACTTCGGCTAAACGAGCAACAGGGCGCCACCGATGATGATCGACATCGATACCGCCGCGATCGCTATCGAAACCGCATGCGCAGGTTGCCAACCACGCCGGTAATAAAGAAAACAGCTCGTCCCCATCGAGATTGCCGCGACGCCAAGCACAATCACGATGAAAAATGCCGCCCTCATCGGGAACTCGTACTTCCACTGAAGTGCTTCAAAGTCTTCATCTGCCAGCCTACGAACGAGTTCGGCCCCAAACGTGACTGTTTGCCCCAGCCTTATCTCATCAACGGCATCGAGGTTGTCGCTCAATGTGTGGCTCGGCCAGATCGCCTCATCGTGTTCTGGGTTGACCCAGTATATCCAAGTCCCTGGCACGTCGAGGTTGGTGAAGCTTGCGTAGTCGCTGTACCCTCCGATGGTGGAAATGTCCTCAGATTTCGCATAGAAGCCCATGTTCTCCGCCAGCTCCAGAGCGTACGCGTCCAACCACCCGGTGGTCGCATACTCGCGCGGCCCCCCAAGTCCGATGCGCAACCCATTTTCGGATCCAGAAGCGATGGCATCAAAAATGATCACGGCGACGATTTTGTTCTCCACATGTCTGCGCGCGAAGTCGGCGCTCCCGAGCAGGCCGAGCTCCTCCCCGCCAAAGCTCGTGAAGAGGATCGTGCGTGAAAGGTTCTCTGCTGAGAGGGTACGGGCAATCTCAAGCATGACTGCGACGCCCGAAGCGTCGTCGATTGCACCTGGGGTGAGCATGGAGTCGTGGTGAGCACCCACAACTAGGAGTTCTTCACTCTGGCCCCGAAGGAGTGCCACAACATTTTGGGACATCGAATTCTCGACTCTTGCCCTGAATCGCAACTCGATCTCGACATTATCCCCCGCGAGAAGCTCGATCAAATGCTGTGCGTCTTCCCATGAGATCCAAAGCACGGGGAAGTCGAGTTCAGCCGTCCACATCTCCGAGTACGGCGGCCAATTCTCGTAATATGTCAGGACTACCCGTGGCGGTGCCCCAGTCAGCCCGCCAATGAATATCTCTAAATTTTCCCTGTTAATCAGCACAAATCGATTTTCTAGCTGGTCGTAATTCACGGGCAACTCGACCACGCGAGCTAGTTTTCCAGTCACATTTTCCGCCAAGGGGGAGTAAAGGATTGGAACAAAATTTAAATCGAATTGTTCGGGCGACGTCACACGGAGAAGATTTTCCTCAATCGTGTAAGAGTTCTGGATGGTGAAGTTTTCGACCCAGACTTCTAAACCATAGCTTCTGAACTCGTTTTCGATGTAGCTTGCTGCCATGGCTTCGGCTGTGGTGCCCGCAAAACGTGGTCCGAAGCTGGTGATGTTTTCCACGTGCCCATAGGCTCGGTCGGCTATGGAATCCGCGCTGGCATTAACTAACGCCGAGCTGCACACGAGCGCTGCTAGGGCGAGCAAAATCAAGAAGCGTCGCAAGTTGAACCTCATTTTCTTTCTTCTTGGGCACCCTTAAACGCCATCTTGACCATGATGGGGGTGATCAAAGATGTAAAGAGCACTATTGCGACGGTGATTGAAAATAGCGCTGGAGTGACTATGCCCGCCTTTATACCGATCGCAGCCACGACGAGCGCGACTTCCGCGCGTGGCATCATTCCCACTCCGATGCGCAGCGAATCTCTAAAACTGAAACCGCTGAGGAGAGCGCCTATGCCGCATCCGGCTACTTTGTCAAATATCGCCACCCCCACCAGTGCTAACGCTAAAACACCGGCGCCCGCCAATACTGAGACATCTGTGCGCACGCCCATCTCGACGAAGAACAGAGGGATGAAGAGCCCGTAGCCGATGATTGAGATTTTATCTCTGAGCGTCCCAACCACGGGAGTTTTTGACAAAATTAGGCCAGCTATAAATGCCCCCGTTATCGTTGCAATCCTGACCTGTTCGGCGAGCGCACCTATCAAAAATACCAACGCCAGAGCGACCGCCAGCGTTATTTCCTCCGCGGGTAGTCTGCTGACCCACGTGAATAATTTGGGGGCTGCTTTGAAACCAATGTAAATGACCACTGTAAAGAAAAGAACTATCAGGGCAACCGTCTCTACAACTCCCAAAGCCGAAATTGTCCCAAACGCTAGACCTGACAGTATTGATAAAATCACGATGCCAAAAACATCATCGATGACCGCGGCGCCAAGTATGGTCATCCCGATCTTGGTGTGGAGTCTGTTGATGTCTATCAAAGTTCTAACTGTGATGCCCACGCTGGTGGCCGTCAGAACAGCACCCACGAATGCTGCCTGCATGCTCCCCCAACCATAAAGTGTGGCCACCGTGAACCCGAGGATAAACGCCATGATGACACCAGAGGCCGCCACGATGGTCGATGCCCTGCCCTCGGCCTTGAATTCCTCGACATCGATTGATAGGCCTGCAAGGAACAGGAGAAGGACTATGCCGATATCCCCAAAAATGCTCACCACCTCTCCTGCTGGGCTACCTGAGCTTATCGGCGCGGCCCATCCAAGCTGCCCGGCTATCCAACCTGCGACCGATGGCCCGATGATAATGCCCGCTAAGAGTTCCCCGAAAACCGCGGGCTGTTTGATCTTGGCGGCAAATATCCCGCCGACCTTTGCAGCTATGAGAAAGGTGGCCAAATAGAGCAACACTAGCGAAAACTCGACCGGCATTTCGATCGCCTATTTAACCATGCTGTATAGGCTTATGATCTCTCGAAGAGAAATTAACCCAACTAACGTGTTGTTCTTATCAACGACTGGAAGATGGCGATGCTTGTGTTCCACCATTATGTTGAGAGTTTCTTGAATCGACATTTCCGGCGTCACGGAGATCGGATGCTTCGTCATGAGCTCGCCGGCGTTGTTAGCGACCTGTTTCATCGCCTGTCGCACCATCGCGCTGCCCACCGTGCCACGGCGCGGAGGAACTTGCAGGGCGTATAATATGTCGCTCTCGGTAACAACGCCCACGAGTTTTCCATCCGCGTCCACTACAGGCAAGCAGTCCTCTATCTGCTGGCGGATACGTTGCATTACCCCCTTTATCGACGTATTAGGGTGTATCGTCCTCGGCCTAGGGTTCATGACGTCCTTCACTTTCATCTTAAGCAGAATTTCCTTGTCCGAGGGTAATCCACTTTCTTTCATTGCCGGGGCTTTTTCCATTTTACCACTGCTAAAACTTGACGATTTTTTGGCTTAAAGTTTGGCCAAGCAGTTGTTATATTTATAACAATTACGCTGAGCGAGCCCATCCTTTTAAGATTTGAACAAGAGTAATGAAGGGGCTGGAATGAGGACTAAACCACGTTCTATAAGCATAGCTTCCGGCAAGGGCGGCACAGGCAAGACCACCATGACGGCAAATCTAGGAGTAGCGTTGGGTTCACTTGGAAAAGATATCACAATTCTCGACGGTGATTTGGCGATGGCAAATTTAGGGATCGTTCTCGGCATGACCCGTTGTGAAATAAGCTTCCTCGACGTCTTGGCCGGGAAAGCCGACATCAAAGACGCGATATACAAAAACTATGGGATCAAGGTCGTCCCGACAGGTTTTCGCTTTGAAGATATCCACGATGTCCTCTCGAACCTGAAGCGCGAGCGCGTGGAGGGCGCAATCACGGAGCTTCTTCGTCAGACCGAATTTCTGCTGATAGATGCCCCCGCTGGGATAGCGGACGCGACTGTAATTTCTATAGCGGCGGCGCGAGAAATGTTGCCCGTTTGAAATCTGCGGATCGGGAGATGTTACCTTCTGCCCAATCTAACTAAATCGAGGGAGCTGAGGGAGCTGAAGCTTCGATATGAGTCAATGAACAGTGGCGATGGGTCGAAGGTACGGAAAATTTACGAAAATCTCGGAGACAAGAAGAATGTCGCGGAGTTCGACCGAATTAAAGAGGAACTCCGCAAGAGGATCGATGCGCTCGAAAAAGAACTCGAGTAACAACAGGGAACCA
>CAZLQN010000017.1:12031-13464 GCA_964561735.1 Hadarchaeota archaeon (SeqCode)
TCGACTGCTACAAGACGATCCGCCTAGCGAACGTGCTCGGCGCTTGGACCCGCGGCATCGTCGTGAACCGCGCGGGCAAAGCTGCGGATGTTTCGACGACGGAGATAGAGCACTTTATGGACAAAACCCTTGGAGCGATGCCGATCCTCGCGGAAATTCCTGAGGACAAGAAGGTACAGGAGGCGGAGCGCGAGGGCGTGCCATTGGTCGTTTACGAACCAGAGTCTCCAGCTTCAATTGCGATGAACGAGCTCGCAAAAGTCGTCGCTGGCGAAGCTGATTTGCCATACACTCTAGGAAAGGAGCAGGAGATAGGCGAAACCGTAAAGCGTCTGACGAGAGCGCTCACCGGGCGCCGCATCTAGTTCTTTGAGTTTTTGTTACACGTGTAACAAACAATTTTACGAGGCGATCTTCATCAGCACGGCAATCACCGCGACGAAGACGACACTCGCTAGGAGAAGGCTCTGGTAAAACCCTATCTTGGGAATGCAAATGAAAAGCACCGCTGCAAACCCAACGTTCGCAATCATCGAAAAGAGCACCCCCAGCGATAGATCAGCAGCTTTTGCCTCGCCTTCGTGAAGGTACTGTAAGAATATTGTGCCCCCTGCACGAATCGGTGCTCCGGCTAGGATGCCGCCGTAAACTGGGCCTAGAAAAGATGCGATGAGAAGCGCCACAGCGACGATGACCCCGCCGAAGATGAAGTCGAAGGTTATCGATTTAATTTTTGAATGCATTTTTCACCTCACTATCGTCAGCGCCAACATTAAAGAAGTTTATGCAACTGAAGTTGTTTGGGATTGAAATGAAACCTCTGCCGAGAGTTTCCCAAGCATTCGTTCGCACGTCCTCTGTGATATGTGCGGTGATCCTACTATCTGTTGCAGTGGAACTCGCGAGCACAGCATATCATTCGGCGACGTACCAGAGATCCAGCTTCATGAGCAAGGAGGAAGTTGAAGATTACGAGAATCGCGTCGAAAATGTAACTGGAATGGATAGATGGGATCGGACGATGTATTATTGGACGAACAACTTGAGTGTGGCGGGGTACCGCATAATTTTTACGCCGTGGTACGCGGGCGTTTCGGCCGAGGTATTTCAGGCGTACATAGTAGGCATCGTCGACACTTTTTGGTACCACGAGGCCGAGCTTTCGCCCTTTCGCGCGGCAATCGAGTTTCACGGTATCTTCGAAATGACAGGATTTTTCATCATCACGGCGATAACCGCACGCCTTGCGTGGAACCTTTGGAAGGGGCTGGCGTTCATGATGTCCTATCGTAAAAATGTAAAGAGGCTCATCAAAAAATATCGTACCCGCATCAAAGAAATTTTGGGGGACTATTTGATCTTGGTATCTATCGGGATGTTCTTGATTTTCTTGGCGGCGCCGATTGAAGCATACATTTCACCTTCAATTTGGG
>CAZLQN010000018.1:0-13212 GCA_964561735.1 Hadarchaeota archaeon (SeqCode)
CTCTCGCGCTTCGCCGGATTTCTGACCTACAAGGCGCGACTTGTGGGTAAAAAAGCAATAGAAATCGGTGAAGAGGGGACGACGCGGACGTGCTACGTCTGCGGGCGCACGCACGAGATGGAAGTGTGGGATAGAGTTATGGAATGCGAGTGTGGGAACGAGCTAGACCGAGACCGAAACTCGGCGGTGAACATAATGCTACGTTTCCTCTCGCAGAATGCCAAGTGGACGGGCTACTCGCAGTTCGCGGGTAATCTGCGGCAAACAGGCTTGCTGGCTCCGAACGAGCTGGCGGTGCATCCGCAGGAAGCCCCGCCCTTCAGGGCGGGGTAGTTCACTAGTTGCGAGAAAAATGTGCGTTGGTGATAATGTGCGAGGCAGGTTGGTGTCAATAGAGGGAATCGACGGCTGCGGAAAAAGCACACACACTAGGCTTTTGGCGAGGTGGTTGCGCGCACGAGGCTACAAAGTTGTGGTCACTGATGAGCCGACGAACGGCCCGATAGGGAGGATAATTAAGCGCATCCTGCGAGGTGAGCTGAAGGTGCCGGTCGCTGCGGAGGCATTGCTTTTTGCAACCGACAGGTTACATCACTTGGATAAATTGATACTTCCAGCGATGCAAACTGGCAAGATAGTGATCACCGAACGCTATACATATTCTTCTTTCGCCTACCAATCTGCACGTGGATTGAATTTACGATGGATAGCTAGGATAAATGAAAAGGCGCTGAAGCCAGATCTAGCCATTTTGATAGATGTGCCGGCTGATGTGGCGCTTCGCCGGATAAAAGGTGCACGTGAGCTCGACACATTCGAGAGGGACTTGAAACTTCAGCGGAAGGTGCGGATGAACTACCTCAGCGTCTGCAGGAAGGGTGGCGCCAAAATTTTGAATGGCAATCGTCCCGCTAAAGAAGTTCAAGCGAAATTGATAAAGTTAGTAGAAGCCGTGCTTTAATTTTATGGAGTGTTTTCACTTCTACATGCTTATCTGTGCCGCTAGAGGTAGTGTCTTGAAGACCTCCGCAGCAGCTTCCTCGACCTGCTTTCTGTATTCGCGCAGCGTGTAGACGCGGATTATGTCGATGTACCCTTTGAGCACGTTGATCAGGCGGGAGTGGCTAGAGAGGGCGACGCGTTCCTTCTTGCCATCGCTGCCCACTTTAAAAACAGGGACTTCCATCGGATCGATTTCTCGGGGATAGTAAGGTATCGAATCGAGTGTAGGTACGTCCACAACGATGAATTCTAGATCCACGCCAGATTTCTCAGCGATCTCTTTCTCCTTCTGATGTCGCACGGCCTCATCGCTCAGCAGTTTGGCGACGTACGGGTCGCGTATGTGGACATCTCTTTGATAGGCCGCTTTCAGGAGGTCGCGCCTGTCGAGTCTATCCATCAAATTTTTTGCTTTTTCAACGAGGCCACGTTTCTCTGGATCGACCGCATCAGGGTCCAACTCCCGCAGTTTTGTCAGGACGTACGCGTCGTCCATCCGCAGAAACTCATCGATGTTTTTGAATGTGGTCAGGCCGATGATGTCGTGTGTGTAATCCATCGCCTTGTGCAGCATTATCTCTGCGGCGCGGACGGAGCGGTGATAGTAGACGGCGAGGAACATCTCGTAGCGCGCTATCATGAACGCCTCGAGCGCATAGAGGGCCTTCAAATCTATCGCTATTTCGTCCCCGATGACATCCATAGCTTGGACCAGCCTGCTTATGTCTATGCGGCCATATTCGACGCCAGTGTAGTAGGAATCCCTCACTAGAAAATCGAGCTTGTCGGCATCCACTTGGCTCGCCGTGATCTGGTGGAGGTAGCGTTTGCCCTTCACCTCCGTGCCAAATGTGAGGTCGATTATCTCCTTTGGTTCGAAGCCGCAACCCTTGAGGACATCGGCCAGCTCGCTCTTTTCGACGACCTCCTTGCCCAGCTGCTCATGGTTGAGGCCACGATATTTGACCAAGATTTCTTCCGATGAGTGGGAAAATGGACCGTGCCCGATGTCGTGAAGGAGGCCAGCGAGCCGCACCGCCTGCCACTCGTCATCGGATATCGTTACGCTCGCTCGGAGGCGCTCTGCGATCTGACCAGCGATGTGCATCACTCCCAGAGAATGTGAGAAACGCGTGTGGTCCCCGCCAGGGTAGGCCATCGAGCCTATGGAGAGCTGTTTTATGCCGCGCAACCTCTGGACTGGCATGGTGTCTATCACCTGCTTCTCGATGTCCGTCAAGCCTATGTAGCCTTGGACTGGATCTCGAACGTACCTTGTGAACATGTCGCTCAACCAAATTTAGTGCATCATAGTTTAAAACCTTCATTTTCGGAAAGAACAACCATTTATTATTTGGCCGCTGAACCTAGGGTGGTGTTTACGTGGTGCTTGAAAAGTTAGGCAGGGCCCTGCATGGTGCGCTTCAGAAGCTGACGCGATCAAAGGCGGTCGACGAACAGGCGATAAAGGAGCTCGTCCGCGACATCCAGCGCGCGCTGCTCCAGGCCGACGTCAACGTGCAGATGGTGCTAGAGCTGACGAAGCGCATAGAGAAACGTGCACTCGAGGAGAAGTTGCCGCCGGGCATGGGGCGCAAGGAGCATGTAATAAAAATAGTCTACGATGAACTCTCGGCTTTTATGGGGCGCCCAACTCCGTTCCAGCTCAAGCCTGGGCAGACCATGATTCTGCTCATGGTCGGGCTCCAGGGGAGTGGGAAGACCACTTCCGTCGCGAAGCTCGCCACATACTTCCAGAAGCGCGGATTCAAGGTGTGCGTGGTCTGCGCCGATACATACCGCCCCGGCGCCTACGAGCAGCTCCGCCAGCTAGGTGAGCAGGCGGGCGTGCGGGTCTTCGGCGACCCAAATGCAAAAGATTCGATAAAGTTGGCGAAGGAGGGCGTGGAGCACTTCAAGCGCGATCGCCCAGATCTCATCATTGTAGATTCAGCTGGCAGGCATCGCAAGGAGGAGGCGCTGATGGAGGAGATGAAGCAGATCACCAAGTCGATAAAGCCGGACGAGGTGATGCTCGTCATCGACGGTACCCTCGGGCAACAGGCGAAGGAGCAGGCGGCTGCCTTCAAAGCGGCAACGGACATCGGCTCGATCCTCGTCACCAAGCTCGACGGCACGGCGAAGGGTGGAGGAGCCCTCTCTGCGGTGACGGCTACCGGTGCCCCAATCAAGTTCATAGGCGTCGGCGAGCACATCGACGACCTTGAGCCTTTCCTGCCAGAACGCTTCGTCGCGCGCTTGCTTGGAATGGGTGACATCGAGACCCTTCTAAAGCGCATACAGGAAGCTGCGGAAGTTGAAGAGATCAAGCCGGCCGATATGAAGGCCATGCTCGCGGGCAAGCTCACGTTGCGCGATGTCTACGAGCAACTCGAGATGATAGGCAAGATGGGGCCACTCAAAAAAATAATGCAGATGATACCGGGAGTCGGGATGACGCTGCCCGACGAGCAGATGCGGGTCGGCGAGGAGAAACTGAAACGCTTCAAGGTGATCATGCAATCGATGACGCCGCAGGAGCTGAAAGACCCAAAAATACTGAACGCTTCGTGCATAAAGCGAGTCGCGCGCGGCTCGGGCACTTCTGAAACGGATGTCAAGGAGCTGTTGAAGCAGTACGAACTCATGCGCAAGCTCATCAAGACCATGGTAAAGGGGCGCATGCCGAAACGGGGCCCGCTGGCGCAGATGCTCAAGCAGATGCCAAAAGGTGGCCCCAAAGATTTCGACGATATCAAGAAGGGTTGAGAGTGGAAAGCCCCGTGAACTATCCCGCTCTAAAAAACGGGACTTCCTGTTTCGATGACTGGGCTTGCTCTTATGAGTAGAGGCCCGATCTCCACAGGCGTGAATTCGGTCGGTTCCCGGCCTACTTGTTTTAGCCCATCTTGAAGGATGTTCCACGCGGCGTTCAAGTCTCTGTCAAGTTCCAAGCCACACTTAGGGCACTGATGTATCCTTACCCAAAGCGGTTTTTTAACTATCTCGCCACATTTCGAACATTTGTTTGTTGTTCCTCTAGGTTCTACTTTCATGACCCACCTACCAGCTCTCGCAGCCTTGTAGGTGAGCATGTGGAGGAAAGTGGCCCAAGCGGCATCCGCACGGTTCTTGCCGTTGTAAGCCATCTCGATTAGCTTTTTCACATCCAAATCTTCAACAGCGATGAAGTCGTAGCTGTTGACATAGTGGTGCGAAAGCTTGTGGAGAAAGTCCAGACGCCGGTTGCGGATTCGCTCATGCACCCGCGCAAGTTTGATACAATGCTTCGCTCGATTTTTTGAACCGCGTTTCTTTCTCGAAAGCCTGCGTTGCTCCCGCTTTAGCCTCCATTCAGATTTTGTGATGGTGTGGGGGTGCTCGACGAAATTTCCGTTCGTGTCGGCGATGTAATGCTCGATGCCGAGGTCTATACCGACTGGTTTTGAAATCTTATCAGCTCTCGGTGTATCTTTGACTTTCACACCGAAGCAAGCAAACCATCTGCCCGAATGCTCTCGCTTGATGTGAACCTGCTTGATTTCGCCCTCTAGATCGCGGTGCAACACTATTGGAATTGCGCCGATTTTTGATAGCCACAGCTCCCTGCGCTTCCCGCACCTCTCGATGACTTTGAAGCCAGACTGGTTGTAGGTGAACGACTTGAACCAACCATCGCCTTTAAAGCGGAGCCTGCCGACTTTTCTGCCGTTTCGCTTCAGTTTGGCGAGGGCGCTGAGATTAGAGTAGAGCTGATGAAGAACCATCTGCAAGACTTTCGAATGAACACGTTTTAGCTCCGAGTGCTCGCGCTTTAGCTTCGGCAAAGTAGCTTGAAGCTCGTAGCGTTGTGGGATTTTGCCGGGCTTCTGATTCAATTTTTCTAAGAAGTGGTTATAGAGCCACCTACATTGGTCAATCGTTGCGAAGAGTTTTTGTTCCTGCGCCCGTGACGGATAGAGTCTATATCGGTATGTTAATTGCATAAACGATCGCTACCAGCTAGTCAAGTTCTTTTAAGCAATTTTCGGGGAGAGAGAGGTCGCCGAAAGTAATCGACGCCTCCCACTCTAAAAGGAGACTTCCCGCCACCAAAGAAGTTTAAATGTTGGAATGTTATTATTGTAGGGGAGATATCAGCCTATTCGGTGGTTTTCATGACAAATCGCTCAAAGGGCTTCAGGAGCGCGACGCGCATGAAGTTCACGAAGCATGTGCGTGAGCACGGCGCCATACATGTAAATAGGGTCATCCAAGATCTGAGACCGGGAGCAAAAGTTGTGGTAGCGGTAGATTCCAGCACGATGAAGGGGCAACCTCACGGTAGATATCAGGGCAGGGTAGGCGTCGTGGCGGAAAGACGTGGGCGCGCCTACGTGGTAGAAGTTAGAGACGGGGGCACAATCAAAAAGATTATTTCTAGGCCGGAACACCTAAAGGTGGTGGCAGCATGATAGGAAAGAAAACTCTGGCCGAAAAACCAGTCACCCTAGCTGAAGCACTCGAAGTCCTAGAAAAGCAGAAGAAGGGAGAGGAACTCGGATACTCGCAGAGACTCACCTATGACTATGCTCAGAAATTTTCGAAGCTGACCGCAAGAAAGGCAAAGGAACTCGCAGAGGAGCTGCTCAAGCTCGGCAACCTGCGCGAGCACCAAGTGGTTACTTTAGTTGACCTCATGCCGGAGACAAAAGAGGATATCCAACTCATTTTTGCAAAGGAGCGAACTAAGCTAGAAGATAAAGAAATCGAGAAAGTGCTCGAGTTGATAAAGAAATATCGCGAGTGATCTAGATAGATCGCCGGCGGTGATACAATTGATGAAAAAGTATGAAGATAGAGGGATAGTGCTTGATTTCTTGCCGCAGGGGAAGGCAGACGACCCTAGACCCATTCACCTACGGGAACAGCTCGCGCAGGTGTTGGGCGACACATTCTTCACCCTCCTGGAAGTTGTGCCAAAAGAGGGCGTCACTTTAACCCCTCATGAGCGCGTGGCGATTGGGAAGGAGCAGCGCGATAAAGTTGATAGGGTCAAGCACCGCGTGAGCTATACTGAGCTGTCGGCCGCAGCCAAAGCTGAGTTGCCATCGGCGGTCGAGAAGTTGATAAACGAAAATCCGGACAGATTTCTGGATTTTTTCAACCGAGCACCTCCAATCACCACTCGCTTCCATCAGCTGGAGCTCCTACCGGGTATAGGCAAGAAGCT
The DNA here is from genome assembly GCA_964561735.1 of Hadarchaeota archaeon (SeqCode). GTDB lineage: Archaea > Hadarchaeota > Hadarchaeia > Hadarchaeales > Hadarchaeaceae > DYFS01. Next base: position 6,215 of record CAZLQN010000018.1, read on the forward strand.
CATGTGGGCAATCATAGAGGAGCGCAAGAAGGGCCCTTTCAAGAGTTTTCAAGATCTAGAAAAGAGGGTGAAGGGCCTGTCCGATGCTAAGAAGATGATCGCTAAGCGCGTTGTGATGGAGCTAGAGGGCGTGGACAAGTACCGCGCCTTCGTCAGGCCACCGTCCAGGCACGGAGACGTCGAATAATATGCGAGACGTTCAACGTGCTATGAAGGACATATCCGAGGGATTACTGAATATCCCGAATGGCCTCGACACCAAGCAGGTTGAAGAATTCATCCAAGCTTTGCTAAAATCTAAAAGAATCTTTATCATCGGCGCTGGACGCTCGGGCATAGTTGCAAAAGCTTTCGCGATGCGCTTGATGCATTTGGGTTTTGATTCGTACGTGGTCGGTGAGACGATCACGCCCGCCCTTCGCAGTAAAGATATACTTGTTGCCGTCTCCGGATCTGGTGAGACGAGCCTGATAGTCAGTGCGGCAAATATAGCAAAAAAAATAGGCGCTAAACTTGCTGCTGTGACATCCTACCCAAAGTCCGCCCTGGCAAAAATCTCAGATATCGTCGTCATCTTGCCAGGCAGGAAGAAAACCGAATCCACGACCGACTTCATGCATCGTGAGCTGAAGGGTGAATATGCCCCAGCCGCCCCCCTTGGGACACTTTTCGAGATAACTGCGCTGATATTTCTAGATGCGGTGATTTCTAGCCTGATGGCGGCCTTGGGCAAGAAAGAGGAAGACCTGCGCGTACGCCACGCGACGATAGAGTGATCAACTTTTCTGAAATAGCCGAAGGGCATCCGCCCAAGCTGTATTGAAACCGAGTTCATCTTCCGGTCTAAAAGGTTGTGAAACCCGCTCTTGAATTTGCTGCATCAATTTTTGCACATTTTCTTCGGAGATTTTTCCATTGAGCATTTTTAGGATCAATGGGAGTTCGTCGCCAGATTCTATAGCAGAGACCATCCCACGAAGCGCCAGATGATAACCACGCCAAAATTCATCCTTTAAGTTGAGCTTCTTCTCCATGTCGTCGAGCGACTCCCTCGCTTTTTTGACATCTTTTTTCCTCAATGCTTCAACAAATGGCTTCAGATCGGGCTTCACCTGATCACCTTCAGCGATGGTCGATTGGCGCCACCACGAGCCGTTCGATAGCAGAGTTTTCGTCGCGCAAGATATTCTCCTATCTAATCGGTTCCAATATGCTGATGGCATTCCATATTGTCGTCCTCGTATGTATCGGCATGTTTGGGTCGTTGCTTATCTCGTCCAAAATGGTCACGGCCGAAGCAGCCCTGACGCCGACGTCTTTTTTTTCATCGAAAAGAATTTCCCTAGCTTCGCTCGCAGCTCTGCGGATGTTCCTCGGCACGGAAGTATCCTCTGCCACGCGCGCCATAATATCTGCCACCTGCCGAAGTTTCGTTGCCGCCATAATTTCCACCCGCAAGCATGTTAATCTAAGTAATTTAAGGGACGAACTTCATAAAAATTAGGGGGGTTGAAGGTGCAAGACGATAAGATTGCGAAGATGACAGCGGCCCTTCTGTCCGGCGGGAAGATGCTTTCGCTGCACTGCGCCAAGTGCAGGGGCCCATTATTTGAGAAGGACGGAAAGACAACGTGTGCCGTGTGCGGAGAAAAGTTCGCCGATGTGCAGAAGGCTGAAGCGGTAAAGCCCGTGGCAGCCAGAGATGTCCGAGAGATCCTCGCAGAAAAACTGCAGGAATTGGCTGCACAGTTGCGGAATGAAACGGACCCACACAAAATTTCTGAAATTCTTGTGCTGATGAAATCCATTCTCGAAGCGCTTGAGAAGCTGGGGGTGAAATAGTGGTCAGGGACAAGATCCTTGAAGCGCTGAAGGCGAGCGGTGAACCGATGAGTGCCGGCGACATAGCTGTCAAGGCGGGCGTCGAGCTCCACCGCGTGCGCCCTGAGCTCTTCAGGTTGATGGGTGAAGGAAAGGTCGAGGGAAAGCAGATGGGCGGCCAGATGATGTGGGCGCTCAAGTCAAAGATTCAATCGGAAGAGCGTTATAAAAAAATGGCAAGAAAATTGACATCGTGATCTCTTGATATGGTTCGAAATTCTAAAAATAGCGTTGGCTGGTGGTCTGCTCGGCTACGTTGTTGGCATGCTCATCGTCAAAAGACCGTATTACATCAATAGAGTACGCCCAAAATTCTGGATGCGCATCGCGAAGAAGATGGATATCAAAGATTGGGCGAAGTTGATCGGTGCTTCATCTTTTTTTATCATACTAACATATTTTGTGATCACATATTCGGGTGACTTCATCGGCAGGTTTTGGGCGCTCTACTCGCATGAAGAATATGTTTTTTCGCAGATCGAAGCAGTATCACCTCTCTTGCTCCTGATAACTGCTACCCTCATTCCAGTGATCGAGGAGTGGGTGTTCAGGGGAATACTGCAGGAGGAAATATCACGTCGCCTGCGTTCGCGCACCGCCGGGTTGGTTCTCACGGCCGCCATCTTCGCGCTATTTCATCTCAGCAATCCTGGCACATACCCAGCCGCAGTATTGCCATTGTTTTTAGGTGGCCTGATGTTTGGGATATGCTACATATACGCCGGCTTGGCTGGCTCGATATTGAGCCATTCGGCGTATAACTTCATCCTCGTGCTACCTGCGGTGCTTGGGATTTGATATGGATAGAACCAGTTTGGTGAATGTGGCCCTCGGAAAAGCTCCCGCTGACCTCGTCTTAATGGGGGGCAAACTCGTCAACGTCGAGACTGCCGAAATAGAATCGAGGGTTGATGTTGCAATCAAGGGCGACAGAGTAGCACTGGTCGGGAACGCCAAGCACTGCGTCGGCGCTGGAACTAGAGTTTTTGACGTTCATGGGAAGTACATCTTGCCAGGCCTGCTCGATGCGCACGTGCATATAGAGAGTTCGATGCTGACCGTGACGCAGTTCGCGAGGGTTGTGCTACCACACGGCACGACTGGCGTCTTCATAGACCCACACGAGATCGCGAACGTGCTCGGGATGCGCGGCGTGAAGTTTATGCTCGACGAGGGCGATCGGCTGCCGCTCAAAGTTTTCGTGACGTTGCCGTCGTGCGTTCCTTCTGCGCCAGATTTCGAGACTAGTGGTGCCGAGATAAATCCGAGAGATATCGTGAAGGGGCTGAGATGGAGGCGTGTAGTCGCGCTAGGCGAGGTCATGAACTACCTGGGCGTCCTAGCCGGAGATAAAAAAATGCGCGGCGAGATAGATGCGGCGTTGAACGCGCAGAAAGTCGTCGAGGGGCATGCTCCCGGATTGCTCGGCAAAGAACTCGCTGCATACATGGCCGCTGGCGTGAGGTCGGACCACGAGTCTTTCTCTCCTGAAGAAGCTGTCCAAAAGCTCAGGCTCGGCATGGCACTGGAGATAAGGGAGGGTTCGGCGGCGAAGAACTTGGCAGCGCTTGTCAAGCCCATCCTAAAATTCGAACTGGACACGAGGCACTGCTTGTTGGCTACGGACGACCGCCACCCAGAAGATTTGATGAGAGAGGGCCACATCGACCACGTCGTCAGGCGAGCTATCGAAGAAGGCGTTGACCCGATCGAAGCGATTCAGATGGCGACTTTGAACACCGCCGAGCACTTCGAGCTGGACCGAGATATTGGAAGCATCTCTCCGGGGAAAATTGCGGATGTAGTGATAGTTAGAAATTTAGAAAAATTCAACGTCGAGCGAGTTATCGCGAACGGAAAGATTGTAGCTGAACGTGGAAAGTTGAAAGTGACATTACCTGTTCGCAAGTCGCCAAGTTTTGCTAAAAAAACGATGAAATTGAAGAGGAGAGTGAGCGCAGAGGACTTTAAGATAATTGCTAAGAAGGCGGGCAAGGTCAAGGTGCGAGTGATCGGAATTGTCGAAGGGCAGATAGTCACATCCCAACACATCGAGCGCTTGGAAACGAGAGACGGCACGGTTTTGCCAGACGCGAAGCGCGATATCGCGAAAATCGCTGTAGTTGAGAGGCACCACGGCACGGGCAACATTGGCTTGGGTTTCGTAAGGGGCTTCCGAATTCGTGGGGGAGCGATAGCTTCGAGCGTGGGACACGATGCGCACAACATAACTGTGATTGGGGTGAGCGATGAAGACATGGCCACAGCAGTGAATACGATCGCATCAATTGGTGGGGGTCAGGTGGTCGTAAGCCGAGACAAAGTTTTGGCGCGCGTCGGCCTGCCGATCGCCGGCCTGATGTCTGATGAGCCAGTCGAAATCGTCAGCGCTCAGCTTGAGAAGCTCCATCTCGCCGCGAAGAGGCTAGGCATAAAGATTAGGTCGCCTTTCATACAGATGGCTTTCTTACCACTCGCCGTGATTCCCGAGCTCAGGATAACTGACAAGGGCTTGGTCGACGTGAAAAGGGAAAAAATCGTGCCTCCTTTAGTCTATGCAGCATAAGCCAAGCACTCGTCCATCTCGCCGCGCCTAATCTGGGTCGCGGATGCCAGCCTCGAGTATCTGGAACGTCGCGCTCTCCGGCGGCAGCCCGGGGTGGTCGACTAAGTGTGCGACTCTAGTGTTCGCCTTGCTCTTCCTCAGGTAGATCCGCGCGGTCGCCGAGTGCCCGAGTATGTGGCCGCCGACCGGCCTCGTCGGGTCGCCGAAGAAGACATCTGGCCTGGACTGCACCTGGTTCGTCACGAATACAACCATGTCGTGCATCTCCGCGAGCTTGTGCAGCGCCGCGAGGTGTTGCCCGAGCTTCTGCTGCCTCTCGGCCAACGCGCCCCTCCCGCAGTACTCGCTCCTGAAGAGTGAGGTGAGGGAGTCCACCACGATCAGCTTGAAGCAGCCCTGCTTCGCTATGTCGTTTGCTTTGGCCGCGAGCAAAATTTGATGGTCGGTCGTGCACGCCCGCGCCACGTAGATGTTGTCCAGCGCCTCCTTCGGGTCGAGCCCAGCAGCCTTGGCTATCTGCTCGATGCGCTCCGGCCTGAAGGTGTTCTCCGTGTCGATGTAGATCGCCTTCGCACTCAGTCCACCTTTTTCAGGTGGAAGCTGGACGTTCACGCAGAGCTGGTGGGCGAGCTGTGACTTGCCCGAGCCAAATTCTCCGTAGACCTCGGTTATCGCTTGAGTTTCTACTCCTCCCCCGATCATCTTGTCAAAGGCTGAACTCCCCGTCAAAATTCTACCTATGTGCTTCCTGCGCTCCATGACCTCCGTCGCCTTCTCGTACCCCATCTTCGACGCGTCCCTAGCCGAATTTATTATGCGCACTGCCATGCGCATCCCTATCTCAGCGGCGTCCATGAGTTCGCCCGTCGTGGCCACCGCCAAGCTTTCGATGGAATCGTAGCCGGCCTCGTGGAGCTTCTCAGCCGTGGCCTCGCCGACGCCATCTAGTTCATCCAATTCTACCATATCCACACCTCCACGCGATCCTCTCTTCGACCGCTTTTAAGGCGATTTTGGGGAGGGAGAGGTCGCCGAAAGTAATATATAAACCCCATCCCGCGTGTCGTAAATACGACAACGTGACAAACGTTAGACATCGGGTGTCGTAAATAAGACATCTGCGGTCACGGCTCAGGCAGAATAGTCGTTGGTAATGTCGTAAATAAGACAGCTAAAACCTTAAGTTATGTAGCCAAAATACACGCGTGGTGACATGGAAGAAGCTGAAAAACAGGCGGAAAAGCCGGCCACGATCGACCTTCAGAAGCTGCTGAACACGAGGGTAATCGTGCACATCAGGGATGGCAGGAAACTCAACGGTACCCTCACGCAGTACGACGAGTACATGAACATGTTGCTTGAGGACGTCGATGAAACAATGGGAGATAAACCAACGAACAAGTACAAAATTTTGGTGGTGAAGGGCGGCAACGTCCAGGCGATATCCGTCTAAACTGCTTTGATCTCTTTGCCCATGAACTTCTCGCTCTCCAAGCCCTTGAAGACTTTTTCTCCAATATCTTTCGCGAGCTCATAAGAGCCATCTTTTAGATTGACCAAGCCTCGTTTGACGAGGTTGTCCACGTGATACTTCACGGGCCACCAGTCGTCGATTGACATGTCATCCTTGAGCGACCTTATCGTGGCCTGACCGAGCTTCCCCAAGGATATGAAAACCGCGATTCGATCGGGGTCGTCTTTAAGCCATGTGATTTCTTCTTGGACGCCCATTTTCTCACAACCAAAACTCTGCTCACTCCAAATAAAAGTACTCGCCCTTATCACTCTGCTCCACGTCCAAGCGACTGTCTGGCTTGTTCGCCCTCGCCCTGCCTGTCTGGGGGTCGCGCCTGAACGTGACGCCGACCTCGCGCAGAAAAAGGTTCATCCCGTCGCGCATTTCGAGCGGCCCGTGGGTATTGCCCTTTTTTCCCGGCTCACCTGAGAAGACGAGCAGCCGGTCGGAGATGTAGTCCACCGCTAAGACATCGTGATCCACAACAAACGCCGCAGCCTCGCGCTTCTCCATCGTCCGCCTTATCACCTTCGCCATGCCCAGCCTCTGCTCGACATCGAGGTATGCGCTCGGCACGTCGAGTAGGTAGAGGTCGGCCTTCCGCCCGAGGCAGGCTGCAATCGCGACGCGCTGGAGCTCCCCGCCGCTCAGCGTTGAGAGCTCCTTCTCCACGAGCGGCTTCACGTCCAGCGGCTCGAGCACCTCGACGTCGAGCGCCTGGTCCAACTCGCCCAAGGTCGAACGAAGCCACGACTCGACCGTCCCCTCGAAATCGATCCGCGGATACTGTGGCTTGTGCGAGATGTTCAGGCGAATGTCGATATCCCCACTTGTGGGCTTGACCTCGCCCGCAAGCATCCTCACGAACGTCGTCTTGCCTATGCCGTTCGGGCCGACGATGCCTATCACTTCCCCTTTATGGATCTCGCCCGCCTGCACATCCAGTTCGAACCCCTTGAAGCGTTTCGTCAAATGATCGTAAGATAGAAAAATTTTGCCCGCCGCCCTCGAATTCATCGGTGGCCTGACCTCGAA
>CAZLQN010000019.1:0-13189 GCA_964561735.1 Hadarchaeota archaeon (SeqCode)
TCGCTTCAGAAATTCTTGCGCGCCTTAGATGTTCATCCGTGCCTTGATTTGTTTTGTAGATAACTATTCGTTCAATCGGTTCCATTTCTTTGACGAGCTTTTGCGCTTTCATGATGACCTCTGCACTTTCGCCTCTGATACCATAGAGGATCGGGCATGGCGTGTGTGGAGTAATCCGAATTTCTCCAGTGGATTGGTCTAAATTATCGAACGTCTCTGGGAAAGTTTTAGAATTCATCTCGACAACAGATGCTGCGTCTACCCTTCTTTTTGATCCCCATTTTTCAGGCACGCGATATGCGATCAACTCAAATGTCAAATCCTTCTCCAAGGTGTTTCCTATGGCTGCCAGCCCACCGATGATGCCTCGCCCAAGTTTAAACTTGTGAACCTCTGCCCCGATATCGCGAGCGAGAGCATCCGCCTCTTCAATCGTAACCGTATCTTGGATAACTTTCTTTGAAAACGCTTTCAACTTAACTGGAATTTTTTCGCTCTGGTAAAATACCACGCCCGGATTAGTGGTATCATGGTCGAGTTCAGCGAGTTCCTCGACGGTCTTCAGAACTGTATTTTTTATGCCCAGCACCTTTTGCTCCTGTACTTCAACATTGAGTGCGACCGCACAGTTCCCCCTCGTCTTCAGTTTCCAGTTCGGGTTGAGTCGAATCAACCGTGGAAAATCAATAATTTTAGCTCCCAATTTTCTTAACCTATCTACAACTACAGCTCCAACGTAGGTCGTGCACATGCCATCCTTAGAATCCGTATCATCGATGCCAATCCATAATCTAACCATTTGGGCCAACCTAATCATCCCCTAATTTAGATTAGGTAGAAGTTTAAAACAACTAGCCATTGGTTATCAGTTTTTGGAAAATGTTTGAACTCTTATGTGCTTAATAAAAACATTCTTGAGCAACGCCGAAATATGGAATTTTGATGTCGATGAACGCAAATCCTTGGGGTGAGTTCAAGCGCGATGTGCTCCTCGCCTTAGAAGATGCTTTCTCACAACTCGGTTGGGGGGCACCAAAAAATCTGGAGCAGACGCTCGAGGAGCCGCCAGACCAGACGCTCGGAGACTTGGCGAGCACCGTCTGCTTTGAACTCGCTAAAAAGCTACACAAATCGCCGGCCGAACTCGCCAAAAACTTGGTCGAAGCTGTAAAACCAGAGGAGATGGTCGCTCGCGTGGAAGCTGTCGGAAGCTATGTGAATTTTTTTGTCAACATTTCAAAACTAACTGACCTAACGCTCCAGACGATAGAAAAGTCAGATGCTGAGTATGGCCATCTCACGATAGGCCGTGGACAAAAAATCATCATCGAACACACGAGCGTCAATCCAACAAAGCCGCTCCACATAGGCCATGGGAGGAACGCTGTCATCGGCGATACGATAGCGAGAATCATGCGTGCGCTCGGCTATGATGTCGAGGTTCAGAACTACATCGACGACCTCGGGCTACAAGTAGCGCAGACCCTTCTCGCTTGGCAAATCATTCCAAAGAAGCCGCGCGGCAAGTTCGACCATGTCTTGGGTTCCATCTACGTAGATATCAGCCAGCGCCTCCAGCAGGAGCCTCAACTTGAGGAACAGGTACGCCAAATTTTGGAACAACTTGAGCGGGGCGAAGGCAAAAACGCGCAGTTGGCGAGGCGATTATCTGAAAGCTGCGTCCGCGCGAACCTCGAGACCACCGACCGCCTAAACATCGGCTACAACCTTCTAACGTGGGAAAGCGACATCGCTCGCTCGGGCATGTTACACGAGGCGCTCGATCGTCTGCGTGGGACGCCGTACATTACAAAAGGAACTGGTGAACACGCAGGCACGCTCATTTTGAAGTTATCCAAGTTTGGAGTCGAGGACAAGATCCTCGTCAGATCGGACGGCACAGCGGTCTATACTGCGCGGGATATAGCCTATCAGCTCTGGAAGTTCGGTAAAACAAAAGCAGGCCTGTCATTCAAACCGCACTCGAAACGTGCGGATGGTACGACAACTTACACGACATCTAAAAAAGGCAAGCAAAGCAAAAAATTTGGGAATGCTGACAGAGTGATCAACGTCGTGGGCGCAGAACAAAAATTCCCGCAGCAGGTTGTCTTCCTCGCCCTCAAGGCCCTGGGGCTAAAAAACGAGTACAAGAATTCGTATCATTTGGCTTACGAACACGTCTGGCTGCCGAGCGGAAAGTTCTCCGGAAGGCGCGGCACTTGGGTGGGACACTCGGTCGACGATGTGATCGAAGGCTCCGTGGAGAGAGCCTATGCGGAGGTAGAGAAGCGCAACCCAAAGGCAAGCGATACATTCAAAAGACGCGCTGCTGAAATCGTCGGCACCGGCGCGGTCCGATACTCGCTGATTCAAACTTCCCCGGATAAAAAAGTCGTATTCAAGTGGGAAGATGCGTTGAACTTTGAGAGGAACAGCGCCCCAGCAATTCAATACTCCCATGCGCGTGCATGCAGCATCCTACGAAAAGCCAAGAAACGCGGGGGCAAACATGCGGCCGATATCCTCAAACGACCTGAGGAGCAGACGTTGATCAAGCTGCTCGCCAAGTTGCCGGAAGTCATACGCGCAGCCGGTGAAAAATTGCAGCCAAACTTACCTGCCTTATATGCGGCCGAACTCGCCCTCGGGTTCAACAAGTTTTATGAGGTTGCACCTGTCATCGATGCTGAAACCCCTGCATTGAAGGCTGCCCGACTACGCCTGGTGAACTGCATCCGAATTGTGCTGCGCAACGCGTTCGACATGCTCGGCATAACAGCGCCTGAACGAATGTGATCAAGTAAACCCGTGTTTGAATTTTCCTTTCTCAAGTTGGAGGTACCATTCTTTATCCATCGGTTCCTGCTCATGAAGCTCTCTGCGCCTCGCCTCCAGCAATTGCGGCTCCTGACCAACAAATTTGGCAATAGCTACCTAAAAATTGGGAGCTACTTGCAGCATTTTTTAAACGTTGTAGATGTAAGAACTAATAGCGTTGATAAGTTTTCTATTTTTATTAGGATGATTAAACCCGATTTCCTTTTGAAAAGCTACGAGATTTCGTTTTCTACAAATGGTAAAACCCATCTCAACTTTTTGGCGCTTTTTCCTATCTTGATATCTTGCCCGTAATAGTACACGACAACTCCTTATTTCAAATTCGTTTAACAAATGCCGGAGTCCCTCCAAGAATCCCTCTAGTGATGTGGCCAACCCCTCATGTTTGCACATAACAAAAGTGATATCATTGCTGTTTTTACTGGTTCTCACACATGCTTCATCATCAAACAACGCTCTTAGAAATGCGCATTTAACCTCATTCGATCCATTTTCTACCCAGTCCGGCACAGTAAAACTTTGAAGTGTTTTATTTCCCTTAACAGCCCCCGCTAAACAGAGAAATCTTCCAACTATTCTCGGAAAATATATTGTTTTGACGCCAGGGGTTAGATTCGATTTTACGATTTTGCTTAAACCAAAGACATTTTTGCCGAAAGTAGCGACCTTGTCCTGGAGATAATCATCTTTTGAGATATACATGAATTCATAGTTTGATCTTATGTGTCCGTCTCCGAGAGCATGCCCAACTAGAGAAGCAAGTTGTGGTGAAGGGCCAAGGGGCAAACTGATATAAACCGCTTTTCCTGTTTGTAGCTTGACCGCAGAAATATTGTTTTCTACATCACAAAGATCTGAACTAGATAGACGTACAAGTTTTCTTAAATCAATTACGTTAACAAAAGTTTTGCCACCCCGATACTTTCCAGTTTTGTGATAGTCTGATCCCTTTCGCATGCTGTATAGTGTACTGCGACTTACACCCAGTGTTTTACGTACAGAGTTCCAGCTGTTGCATCTATCCCGCACATTCTGGAAGAACTTCTCTCTGTAACCATCCTCCAAATATATGTAAAATTGGTGAGGTAATTCTTTAATAGAAATCATTTTTCACTCCTCGCTCGGTGATTTGTGGGTGTGTTTAAGGGATTTTTCCGGAGAGAGAGGTCACCGAAAGTAATATTTAACGGGCGACCAAAGTATCTAAAACTTATAGAAGTGATTCACTGTTAGATTTGGTTATTGTCTGAAACAATTCGCCACTCTCTAGCTTTGCATACCAATCTTTTGAAATAGGGTGTTGTTTATGGAGTTCTTTCCTCCTAGCTTCTAGAAGATTTGGCTCAAAACCGAGAAATTCTGAAGCCGTCAAAACTTGGTTTCCTTTTTCTTTGGCCGCGATGTAAATTGGCCTTAAATATTCTTTGTATTCCAAAGTTCTCAGAAGGTGGTGGTCTATTATCGTCAGAGGTACACGTTCCACCAAAATTTGCATATTTTTGCGTGCTGTCGTCAAACTTTCTTGATCAATTTTAAAATTTAGCAAATATAAAGGCGGCCCCCCGAGGAAAAGTATGTCTAGTTTCTGGGCGAGCATAAGGCGAAGCGTTTCCTCGCACATGGGGCCCTGTACATCGGGCGCATGAAGCAAACGGCAGCCTGGCGTCCTCACATCAAGCATCAACACATATCCCAGCGCGGAACATTCAGAACCGTGATATACTGGCTTTGAAAATTTGATGGTGGTGCCCCCAAATTTAAATTCTTGCCCGTCTGCCACCCTAATCTCCTTTGCCCCATCGACGTTGAGCTTATGAAACATGTAGCCACGTTTTCGCTGACTCGCGTTAATATCTCTGCTGATGTCCTTAGCCAAAATTAGCTTGCCAGAGTAGATTTCCGCCGCGATCTCCGGAGAGCTCCATGTCCATATCCAATCCTCGAAGTTCGGCACGTAGTGGTCGAAGTGATAGTGGCTGATTGTGAGCACGTCTGCGCGGCGGGCGGCTTCTATAATCGCCTGTCGTGTCCGAGAGAGCGCTACATACTCACATTCGTGTGGATACAAATTGAACCTCTGACCAAGCGCCGATCCTGGGTCTATGACGAGCTTGACATCATCAGTTTCAACAAACATCGACATGCCTCTGACTCCCAAGCTCTCGAACGCTAGAGGCAGTACACGAATTTCGCCGTTTCCGATTGCTATGGGTTTCATGCGATCAAATAATCTCAGCCACGAAACTTAAATCCTCAGCGTTATTATACCAATTTATGCCAACACAATTGAACTACTTAAAAAAGCCAAAACTCAAGAAACCCACACTCGTCGCGGGGTTGCCGGGCATAGCACATATTGGCAAGCTCGCTGTGGAATATATAATTCACGAGCTTCGGGCTGAAAAGTTTGCGGAACTTTATTCAGAGTACTTCCCCGAGTGGGTGGTTCGTGAGGATGGGCTGATAAAATCATTAAAAGTGGACTTCTATCACTGCCGGCCCGATGGTATGTCTACGGATATTATTTTGGCTACCGCCGACGCCCAAGCCGCCTCCCCAGTCGGGCAATATGCCCTCTCCGATGATATCTTGAACGTTGCCGTACAGCACGATGTGGACACTGTCGCGACGATGGCCGCGTATATGCTCTCCGCCCAAGAGTCTCGTTCGCCAGTTGTAGGCGCGGCAACTGACAGTAAAACTTCAAAACTGCTCCGCGACCACAACATAGAGCTGCTAGAAGATGGTATGATCGTGGGGATGAACGGCCTGCTCGTTGGCCTAGCGGCTGAACGAAACTTGCATGGTTTTTGTCTCCTCGGCGCGACCGAGGGAGGCTTGCTAGACATACGCGCCACCGAAGCTGTCCTTACGGTCATCGCAGATTTACTCGGCTTCAAACTCAATCTAAAAAACCTCCAGAAATATACCCCGGCGATATCAAAGCTAAAACAACCGAAGTTCAAGTTGCCGAGCGCTGTAGAAGAAGAAGTCAGCTACATCCGCTAAATTACGGTGTCAGACGTTTCATGCTGATGCCTACGATGACGACGACGTATCATACCAATAGCAGAGGCGACGATCAAGACGATGAGCACAGTCAACGCCACCATTCTAAGGTCCAAGGATTGGTTACTTTGGTGGCGATAGGTGAGTTCTACACCGAGGACTTGGCACCACGCGTTATAGGTGCAAGTAGCGTAAACGATACAACGCCTTTTAATGCTAAAAGGTCCAAAAGTTATAAGGAGTTTACAAATATCAACCTATAGAAGGTGCTTATATGGCATTTGAACTAAAAGGCGTCAATGCGGCTTTCACGACCCCGTTCAAAGAAGACGAGTCAATCGATGAAGAGGCTTTGCGTAAAGATATCCAATATCTCGTCGAAGCCGGCGTGCATGGGCTTGTTTCGTGTTCGACGCCTGGTGAAATGGTGCTCATGACAGACGAGGAGCGAAAACGGGTCATCAAAATAACTGTTGAGGAGTCGAAAGGGGTGCCGGTGATCGCTGAATGTGGCTCCGCCCGAACTAGAGATGCGATTGCGCTTGCAAAATTTGCCGAGGACGTTGGTGCGTCTGCCGCTATGGTGCTCACGCCTTGGTTCTTCCCTCAGAACCCGCGCGGCCTTCGAATGCACTACGAAATGATCGCCGATTCAATAGGCATTCCCGTGATAATCTACAACTTGCCGAAGTACACGGGTGTAAAAATGGATCCGAACTTGGTAGATGTCCTCGCCTTCCACCCGAACATCTGCGGTCTGAAGGACACGAGCGGTGACCTGACCTACTTCCAGAACTTGATCGAGAAAGCCGGGGACCGCATAAATTTTGTCACGGGGGCGGATGAGTTGATCTTGCCGTCGCTTGCTGTAGGTGCAACCGGTTGTATTACGGCAATCGCAGCATGTGTTCCGCAGATGGTGCTCGAACTCTACAACTCCTTCCTTAAAAAAGACCTCGAGCATGCACGAAAGACTCAGCTCAACATAATCAAGCTGAAAAACGAGTTCCGAAAGATGCCCTACCTCTACGGGCAGAAGCTGGCCCAAGAGGCTATGGGCAGGCCAAGCGGGCAGACGCGCATGCCACTGGGCCCGATCACAGGTGTAGAACGCATCCTGCTGCGCAAGGGAATGAAGAAATCTGGCTTGATCTGAGGCGAACTGATGTACGGCTGGGCTGGCAAAATTCTAGAAGTCGACCTATCTAATGAAAAAATAACGGAAACAAAACTTGACGAGAAGCTCGCGAGAGACTTCATTGGCGGCCGCGGGTTGGGTGTCAAGATTCTATACGACCGAGTTGGCCCCGATATAAAGCCTCTCGATCCAGAGAACCTGTTGATCTTTGCGACCGGACCATTGACAGGCACGCTGGCTCCAACTTCCGGACGACACTGCGTAGTGACGAAATCGCCCTTGACTGGAACGATCTTGGACTCTCACTCAGGTGGCTTTTGGGGCGCGGAGCTGAAATTTGCCGGCTATGATGCTATTATCGTAAATGGGCAGGCAAAAAAGCCCGTCTATCTGTTAGTAAACGATGGCAAGGCAGAACTGAAAAGCGCAAACGCCTTCTGGGGGAAGGGTACGCATGCGACCACCGATGCTATTTGTAAGGAAGTTGGTGATGATAAGGTGAAGGTCGCCTGCATCGGCCAAGCTGGTGAAAAGCTAGTACGGATCGCGGCTATTATCAACGATAAATATCGCGCGGCTGGCAGAGGAGGCGTCGGCGCTGTGATGGGCAGCAAGCGTTTGAAAGCCATCGCCGTCCGCGGCAAGGGCAGACCAAAGATAGCAAACGAGGCTGAATTCAACGTTCATGTGCGCGAGTGTCAAAAACTCATAAAGGAGAACCCAGTCACAGGTACCGGCCTACCCGCCTATGGCACCGCAGTCCTCGTCAACATCATAAATGAGCACGGCGTCCTTCCGACACGAAACTTCCGGACTGGTGTTTTCCCCACGGCTGACAAGACGAGTGGCGAGACGATGGTGGAGACCATCCTCGTCCGAAACAAGGCCTGCTTCGCATGTCCGATTGCCTGCAGCAGGATAACAAGAGTCGAGGGCGCAGAGCACGAGGGGCCAGAATACGAAACGATAGGGATGTTTGGAGCGCAGTGCGGCATCGACAACCTTGAAGCAATCGTAAAAGCAAACCTCCTATGCAACGACCTTGGGCTCGACACCATCTCGATGGGCAACACCATCGGTTGCGCGATGGAGTTGAGCGAACGCGGCAAGCTCAACGGACCAAAGTTCGGCGATGAAAAAGCCATCGTTGAACTAACTCAAAAAACTGCGATGCGAGATGGGCTCGGAGAAAAGCTTGCGGAGGGAAGCGCAAGGCTCGCAAAGGAGTGCGGCATGCCAGAACTCTCGATGTCCGTCAAGGAAATGGAACTGCCAGCCTATGATCTGAGAGGCATTCAAGGGCAGGGGTTAGCATCCGCGACGAGCAATCGGGGCGGCTGTCACCTGCGCGCCTACATGATCGGGCCGGAAATCTTAGGCGTGCCAAATCTCATGGAGCGATTCTCGACGAGCGGGAAGCCCGAGACGGTGATAATCTTCCAAGATCTTGTTGCGGCAATAGACTCCTTAGTGCTCTGCGAGTTCACCGCCTTTGCGCTTGAGACAGTTCAATACGCAAAGCTTCTATCTACAGCAACAGGCATCGAGTTCACCGACGAGGACATGATGACGATCGGCGAGCGCATCTGGAACCTCGAGCGGCTCTACAACCTGCGGGAAGGCTTCAGCGCTGACGACGATACACTACCAAAGCGCCTACTGGAAGAGCCGATGCCAGAGGGCCCATCAAAAGGTCGCGTAAACATGCTCTCGAAGATGCTGCCGAGCTATTATTCCTTCAGAGGTTGGAACTCAAAAGGTGAGCCCACCAAAGAAAAATTGAAGGAATTGGGGCTGGCTTAAATCGGGGTACAACATGTTCTCAAGATTTGTCAGCGCTGTGAGAAAAACAGAGAAGCAACACAACAAAATTAGGGGTGACAAGCGCCCCGGCGGCGTTCCAATAGTTCTGACTGCCTCGCTGATTGAGATGAGCGACTTTGAACTGAATCCATTCATCGCGTTCACGGGTGGTTTTCCATCGAAGATAGTCCCGCAAAGACTTTTGAGAAAATCTTGGTATCCCGTAACGCCGGACAATGAAAATGGCGACGCTAAATTTGCCCCCTATGGGCTCAGGAAAATAGAAGCTCTGCTGGGCAAGGAGTTCGGGGAGTCGAATGTCGTCGTCTGCACTCCAAAAAACCTTCGCAAATTCGTGGGGGCGAACACAAAAGTCGTTGGCATTTCGACTATGGACCCGCTAGGCATAGGCTTCGTGAGCAGGACCTACACCTCGCTCGTTGCTATCGGTGGAGAGCCAATCGCTGCTGCTGAATTCAGAAGTTTGATGAAGCACCCGGTGTTGAGGAAAAAGCGCGGGTTTAAGATAATCGTTGGAGGGTCTGGCGCTTGGCAGATCGTTAGGGGGGGCATGCAAGATAAATTTAAGATCGACGCCGTGATGATAGGTGAAGGCGACCGCACCGCACCGGAAATTTTTAGGAAGGTGATGAACGGTGAGCAGGTTCCGCGGGTCGTCAAAACCGAGAAACCAAAGATGGAGGAGGTCCCAGAAATAACAAAACCAGCTCTCTTCGGTGTCGCAGAGATAACCAGAGGCTGCGGCAAGGGGTGCCAGTTTTGCTCTCCGACCATGCGAACGTTCTATTCCTTCCCCCTCGAAAAAATCAAAAAAGAGGCGGAGCTGAACGCGCGCGCGGGTTCTAAAATGGTCGTCCTCCAAACCGACGACCTCTTCCTTTACAAACACCACGAACGCTTCGTGCCGAATAGGGAAGCAATCGTGGAACTCGTGGACACGATTGGAAAGATTGATGGCGTCGAATACCTGCAGCCGGCACACGCCGCACTCCCGCCAGTCGTCTATGATCCGAAGATGATTGAAGAAATAGCGCCCGTGCTCGTGGAGAAAAGCAGGTGGCGGTGCCATGGGAGAAAGGTGGCCTCTGTCGAAGTTGGGATAGAAACAGGGAGCGTCAGACTGTTGGAGAAACACATGCATGGCAAAGCACTGCCCCTTGAGCCAAAAGATTGGCCAGAAATTGTAACCCAGGCGGTGGGCATCCTCAACGACAACGACATTTGCCCGCTCGCAACCCTCGTCGTCGGTCTGCCTGATGAACGCGAGGAGGACACGATCGCCACGATGGAGCTTGTTGACGATTTGTGGGGGTCTGAGCTATTCTATGTCCCGCTCTTCTTCACATCGGAGGAGGAGTGCCTGCTCAGCTCGGCAAGGCAAGCTGACCTTCGCCACTTGTCAGAAATGCATTGGGAGTTCTTCGCGACATGCTGGAGGCACAACATAAACATCTGGGCCCCCGACGTCAGCAGTAAAGTTGCTGTGGCCTCGGCTCTCCTTTATCCTCTTTACTATAGGTGGAAGCACGGGGCGAAAATCGGTAAAGCGATAAAGATCCTTGGTGGGTTTGAAAAATCCTCGATGATCGAGGGCGACTAGACTTGAAAATAGAAGTCCGGCTCTTTGCAAACCTTCGCGAATTTGCCAAAACGAAGGCAGCGGTGGAAGATATAAAAAGCGGAACTAGCGTCGGTGATGTTCTAGTGAAAATTTGCGAAAGATTTGGAACGAAATTCCGCGGACAGGTTCTAGACGAACGCGGGCAACCAAATGAGAATGTAAAAATTCTCCTCAACGGGCACAATATCGTCTTTTTGCAAGGCGCGGCGACCAAACTCAGGGATGGCGATGTGATAGCTATCTTTCCCCCAGTTGGTGGCGGTTCTTGAGAAACGTCGTAATAGGATACGCTCAATGAGTGAAAGCATGGCGGTCACGTATTACAAAGAAAAAGCGTTCAACATTGCTGAAAACGTCTACGAGCCAGCTGAAGATACTTTCCTACTCGCCGATAATCTCGATGTACACAAAGGAGAACGAGTTTTAGAACTTGGGACGGGCTGTGGTCTGCTTGCGATTTTGGCGGCCAAGGTTGGGGTTCAGGTGGTGGCAACCGATATTAACCCAGCCGCACTCAAATGTGCTCGCGCGAATGCCGTGGCGCATGGTGTTAAAGATAGTATCGACTTTCGGTTGGGCGATCTTTTTGAGCCGGTCGTTGGAGAGCGCTTCGACCTCGCGATTTTCAACCCGCCTTATTTACCTGTCGAACCAGAAGAAGCGCTTTGTGGGCCGCTGGACCGCGCTTGGGAGGCTGGGCCGGACGGGCGCAGGATTATTGATAGATTTTTGCGTGAATTGTCGAACCATCTAACGCCAAATGGCCGTGTCTTGTTTGTGCAATCGTCGCTGGCGAATATCTCAAAGACCATTCGAGTTCTAGAGACACGTGGTTTTCGAGTAAACATCCTTCAAAAAAAACTACCGTTTGAGGAACTATTTCTACTGCGCTGTTTTATAGCTCCAAAATAAACTTACATCGGTGAAAAATACAGCGAAACGGTGCAAAAATGAATGTAAAACTTTTGTCAGTGGTTCTTGCAATCATGGTCGGGGTTGCAATCGCGGGCGGAGTTTTGTTCGTGGTCAAACGACCTTCGGAGCAACCCGTCGGACAATCTGAAGATCAGCCATTTGAATGGGTCAGCGACATCACGCCCGGCTCGGGCGCAGCGTCACCCCCAGGTGGAACCAGCAACGACGGCCCTTGGAACCATCGTGTAATGAGCGCAAGTTCTAGCGACGGCCTGACTTGGGTGAAAAATGAAAAGATTGCCGACCAGGCTTCGGTCCCAGATGCTGTTTTGGACAAAGACAACAACATACGGATTTACTATATCGACTGGTACAACGGACACGTGATCTCCGTCGCTCTGTCGCATAATGGCATCAACTGGATTTACAAGAAAACAACAATTCAAGGAGAGGTTGCTGGGAGTCAGGGAGCAATCTCACCAGTGGATCCAGATATCGTTCTCTTGCCTGATGGCAGATACAGACTATTCTACATGTACGCTGGGAAAATTTACTCGGCGATCTCGAACTGTGGAATAAACTTTGTGAAAGAGGAGGGGGTCAGGTATCAGCAGGAGGGGATGATATATGACCCGGACGTCATCAAGATGGGTGACGTCTGGAGGATGTTTGTTTCGTTGGGCACCCGAAATCTGAGCACAGTTTCAAACGATGGGTTAAGCTTCAGCAGGGAGAATGAACTACCATTTGATGGTTCTGTGAGTTGTACCATACCTTTAGAAAACGGGTATCGCATGTACTACATGAGGCAGGGGGGCATATTCTCCTCATTTTCAAGCGATGGGAGAAACTGGGCCTTTGAAGGCTTGAGGTTGGATAACGCGGGTGACCCGACAATCATCAGACTACAAAACGGAACCTACAAAATGTTTTATAAAACTTGGATTAATCCAACACCCTAAACAGCTGCACAGGTGAGGTTTTTAATCACACGTTGTAAGTAAAGTAGTTGGTGCGATCATGGGAAAGCGTCCTCGGAAGTGGAAGAAGAGAAGGCGCATGCGTTGGAAGTGGGTTCGCAAACGTATGCGGCGGAAGATGCGCAGGATCAAGCAGAGGACTGGCGCATAGTTTTAATCCATTCATTTTCTAGAATGTGTTGGAAACCGCCTTGGATACCCATTTATATGTTGGATGTATAATCCAACCATAGAGATCATGGTTGGGGCGATGAAAAAGCTCGCGTACAAGCTATTCGGGGGCGAAACGTCGGAGCGGGTGCTAGCCAAGCGAATCAAGATATTCGTGTTGATAGGGATCGTATTCATCGCCATCAGCAAATTGCTTTACCTGCGGGGGCTCACGCCGTTCCCAAATTTTGAACTGATAATCCCAACGCTCGTGGTCATCGGCTCATTTTCGCTCTACTGCGGCAGCACAAAATCGTGGCGATATTTGACCCGATATTTTGGAATAATAGCCCTCGTCAGCGTGTTTCTGATCGACATCGCCTTTTGGGGTCTGCTCCCGATTTATGCTTTCACGTGGTCGGGATTCATCCTCTGCTGGTTTATCGGCCTCAAAAACAAGCTTTCGATGTTTGACAAGTTCAAGACCCTGCTCGGCCGCACGTTGCTCACAGCCGCCATCGCCATTATAATATTTGATATCTGGACCGGGCTCATCGGCCACTCGCTCACCACAGGGGCATCACTTTGGGTGGCTTTTCTTGGTCAGATCCCCTTTACACTCTACCACCTTGCTTCGCTCATTTTCGTGCCCCCGTTGGTGGGGCTCGGAAAGCTCATGGTGAAAGTTAAAGTGCCAGTTCCGGTTGCGGT
>CAZLQN010000020.1:0-13116 GCA_964561735.1 Hadarchaeota archaeon (SeqCode)
TGAAGCAGACGAGCACAACGATGGATCGCTTGGGGATAGACATGTATCGCGCCCTCTTTGAACATGGCGGCGCGAAAAGGATCTACAATCCGCTGGTGACGAGTTTCCTCAACATCATCTCGAGGATCCGTAGGGGGAGCGAGGCGGCCGCTGGCAGAGCATGTATGATGGTTGCAGAGTTCTTGGGCACCCTTCATCGCGTCGAGTCGCGTTTCAAGGAGAAGATTGACGAGGCGGTCGGCAACCTCTGGCTTGTCGCAATTTTGCTTTTGCCAGTCATATGCGCGATGTCGATCTGGGTGATGGAGTTCATGTCGGGCGTCAGCCTCACAACTTCCGCGCAGGCTGGCAGCGCCGGGCTGGCTGGCCTGCCGTTCATCTTCGGTGCGATGGAGGCGAGGGAGCTAGCGGCCCTGAAACTTCTCATGGGTATGACCGCGATAGCTCTAGCTCTCGTGATAGCGCGCTACATCGCGACGATCAGAGCTGGCGAGGATAAGTTGGAGTTCTGGGAGACCGCTGGAAAATCTGTTCTCCTGACGACGCTCGTCTTCACTGTGGCCTACATTGCATTTGGCATGATCAAGGCAAGTGCCTGAACAATCGATTGTACTATTTAGAACAATTTGCTGTGCGGCTTTTTATTAGAGCGGAACTTCTTTAGCCATGGTCAGGGCGATCGACGCCATCTTTGCATAGAAGTTGTCGTCCGCCTGCTCATAGATGACCGAGTTCAACCCATCCATGACCTCGTCCGTCGCCTCTTCGCCGCGCATAACGGGGAGGACGTGGGTGACGATCGCTGGTTTGCCCATGAGGTCGTTGACATGACGCTGCTCAAGACGCCAGTTCTTGTGCTTGCTGTATATCGCAACCTCTTTGTCGATGCCGAATTTCGTCGCGCCGACCTTTAGGAACTCCGATGTGCCCCAGCTTCGTGGGAACACAACATTCGCACCCTCGAGCCCTTCCTCGAAGTCGTTACTTACATCAAAGCGGCCCCCACCTTCTTTGGCGTTATTCTTTGCAGCTTCGATAATCTTTGGATCGATATCGAAGCCCTTCGGGTGCGCTAGCGTCACGTCCATACCAAAGCGAGTCGCGATCAGCACCTCTTCCTGGATGCTGCATCGTCCCCTCGGCTTGCTCGAGTAGGCCCAAGTGATCGTGTACTTCTTCCCCTTCAGTTTGCCTATCTTATCTTCTATAGTCATTATATCGCCAAGCCCCTGCGTCGGGTGGTATGTGCAGTCGGCCATGTTGATCACTGGCACCTTTGCTACCTTTGCAAACTCTTTAACGACTTTAAGCCCAGCTCCGTAGACGAAGTCGATATATTTGTCCAGTATTCTTACCCCAATTCCGTCTGAGTAGGAGTCATACATTTTGGCGGCGTCTTTCACGGCCTCTTCCATCCTAGTGGTTGAAACGTCGATAAAGGCAGGATGCCCCCCTAATATCGAAGTGGCGGCCTCAAATGCTCCTCGCGTTCGCGTAGACGGGGCATAGAACAGCATGAAGAAGTTCTTGCGATCCAAAACTCTTGGCGGACGCCCACCTTTATGAACAATGTCTTTGAGTTTTCTCGCAACCTCTATCGCGTGCACCAGCTCGTCGACGCTCCAGTCCTGCGTCGTTATGAAATCTCTACCATACAACTCAACCATCAAACCACCTCTCCTTGATTATCACGCCACCTTTTTTATCTTGCTAGCGCACCTGCTTTTTTCAGGTCTCGCGCCACGTCCGCCAGCCCGAATCGCTCGAGTGTCGCCTTCTTCTGCAACCCCGTGCAAACATCCCAGCCGCGCTCAAGCTGTTGCCCGCGTCCCCGCCCGTGCCCATGTCGTTCTGAGTGGGGGCCGCTACTGGCCCAACGTAAATCATACTGAAAAGAAAAGCCAAAGAAGTCGCGAGTGCCAAACAAGTTTTTTTCAAGTTGTGCCTCCAACCATTACCCTTTCGGGGGCCTTTTTAAAGGCTTTGGAGGTTTTTAATACCATCATACTAGGACGAATGCCGCGTCAAGTCCTAGAAACAAAAAAGGGAAATATCGGTTCCTCTAAATTGGAGTGGTGATGCTTATGCGAGAAAAACAAAAAAAGGAGATAAATAGGGCTTGATGCAATGTTGCTAGATGATGAAGTCATCCGCCTCGTCGGCATAAGCGACAGAGCGCTTGCCATCCTAGGCGAGACCGACAGGACAATCGACACTAGGCTTCACGCCCACCTCCCGGGCAAGGGCCCCGTCAGCGTTCAAGCCTACGTGGTATACCACAACGCTGTTAGGGGTCCGCCCTGCAAGGGGGGAATAAGGATGTCGAGCGATGTCACCCTCCAAGAAACAATTCAGCTTGCGGAGATAATGACATACAAGACGGCCTTGATGGACCTCCCCTTCGGCGGGGGGAAGGCGTCGATAGTTGCGGGCAGCGGGCTTCCTCCCCAGGAGAAAGCGACTTTGGTGAGGGAATTCGCCCACAAGATTCGAAATGAACTCACCTCCGGCGCTTACGTCCCGGCCCCTGACATAGGGACGAGCCCGAGGGAGATGGCTGTGATATTTGGCGAAACCCATATGCGGGAATGCGTCACGGGAAAGCCCGTAGGCATAGGCGGGCTGCCGGGCAGGAGAGAAGCCACGGGCTACGGCGTCGCGGTGGTCGTGGAGCAAGCGGCGAAGGAGCTGTTGAACTCCGGGCTCTCAGGGCTCACGGTTGGGGTGCAGGGATTCGGAAATGTTGGCTCCTGGGTGTGCACCTTTCTGTCCGAGCGAGGGGCGAAGGTCGTCGCCGTGACAGATGCCTCCGGTGGCGCGGTGAGCAGGGACGGCATCGACATCGAGGAATTGAAGAAGCACGTAGCCAAGCACGGCGGGGTGGAGGGCTATGGGAAGCACCTGAGCAATGAAGAACTGTTTAAGCTGGATGTCGACATTTTGATACCAGCTGCGATTGGGGGTGTGATAACCCGAGATAATGCTGGCGATATCAAGGCGAGACTCATAGTTGAAGGGGCAAACGCTCCTACCACGAAGGAGGCGGACGAGATCCTCTCGCGCAGGGACATCCCTCTGGTGCCTGACATCCTCGCAAATGCCGGCGGGGTGGTCGCGAGCTACGACGAGTGGATGATGGCCAAGTCCGGTAGCAGGACCAATAATGAGGAAACCTATTCGACGATAAGAAAGGTTCTCCTCGATGCATTCAGGGAAACTTTGGACTACTCCTCGACTCATGAGGTCTCACTGAGGAAGTCGGCTTTAGCCCTCGCGGCTGAGCGATTGGTCGAGACGATGGAAGATAGGGGATGGGTTTAAGGATCGCGATAAAAAACAATAATGCGCCGCGTGCATGGAAAATCCAAGTCCATCACAGACTCGGGTGACTCGTCTATCCAATTCGTTTGAGTTTTCTGGCGACCTTTATCGCGTGCGTCAGCTCATCGACGCTCCAATCCTGCGTCGTTATCAAGTCTCGTCCATAAAGCTCGACCATTTGAACACCTTACCGAATGAACTTGTGCATGTAGTATTTTAACTTGCGGCGATGGGACTTCCAAACCCCCTTTAAGTTTTTCATGATTGGATTATCTCTTGTTTTGCTTTCAGCAAGATTTTCGCAACCGACAATATCTAACTAGACCTGGTGGAGGCAAATTGAAATAGATGTTTTTAGATTTAGCTGAAGTTTTGATTGAAAAAAGATTTTTAGGGACTGGTAGAGTCTGAAATGGACGACATTTTTGTAAGGTTAAGGTGGCCAATATCCAACACGTGAAGCATTAATCACAGATGAAAAACATCGCTTATTTTCGAGTAAATTTCCTCAAATGCAATGGTTCAATTTGGTTTGGCATAACCATCCTTTAACGGAAGAGGCTTATTTTCTTGAAGTTGATTGTATCCACTAAACCTTTGTCAGTAATTCTTAATTTCGGAAGCACGGCCAATGACAAAAGTATTATTATCGGAAATGGCGTGGCCATTTTACATCCAATTTCCGTCCAAGCTTCTTCGATCTTGTTAACTTCCTGGAAAACCTCATTTATGTCTTTTTCTGACATCAGTCCCGCTACTGGCAATTCCACGGCTCCAAGCGTTTTCTCTTTATCCACAACTATCACGCCTCCACTGACTTCGACAAGTCTGTTGGCGGCAAATGCCATGTCATTGTCATTCGTCCCTATCACAATTAAGTTGTGGCTATCGTGAGCTATTGTCGAGGCCGTGGCACCTCTCTTGAAGCCAAAGCCTTTGACAAAACCCAAACCTATGTTGCCTGTTAGCTTGTGCCTTTCAATAACCGCTATTTTTACAATGTCATTTTCAACACTAGTCTGTACGCTTCCGCTTTCGACTTCTAGTTCTTCCACGAGGTGCTTTGTCACGATATCTCCTTCAGTCACACCTATTACATTCACCCTTACTCTGCCGTTCTCAATCGGCGCTTTTATCACAAAATCGGTGGCCGTTAATCGGTGTTTAACCCTTACTGTTTTCTTTGCGTACTCAGGATAACTTGTGGGCTTCAAATCAGAGATAAGTTTTCCATCTTTGGCAACGAGCTCACCACCGATGATTACCTTACTTACGGAAATCTTTGACAGATTTTCCAATATGAGCATGTCAGCATATTTGCTGGGAGCAATTCCACCCACATCTCTGTCGACTTTATAGTGTTCTGCGGTGTTTAGCGTTGCCATTTGTATGGCTCTTATCGGATCCACGCCTTCTTCAATAGCTCTTTTTATAATGTGGTCCATGTGTCCCTCCATGAGCAGATCTTTTGGGTGTCGATCGTCTGAAACTAATATGATGTGTCTGGTATCTATCCGACCTTCGGTCACTATCCTTATCACTTCAGCCAAGTTACGAATGGATGCAAATCCCTCGCGGATCATCGTGTACATCCCAAGCCTTGCCCTCTGAAGTCCATCGATCTTTTTTATGGACTCATGGTCAGATGTTATGCCGGCCGCCACGTAGGCTGCCAGATCCGTACCTAATATGCTGTCGGAGTGGCCCTCGACGACTTTACCGGCCTTTAACGTAGCTTGTATTTCGCCGTGAACTTTATTATCACACATTAGCACACCAGGATAATTCATCATTTCGGCAAGTCCCACAACATTGTCCCACTTAAGAGCTTCTTCGACTTCCTTTGGACCTATATCGGCCCCGGCCGTTTCAAAATCAGTAGATGTTGCAGGAACGCAGGAAGGCACGCAAACAAAAACTCGTAGAGGCACATTCTTAGCTTCTTTAAGCATCAACCTGACTCCGTCCAAGCCGAGGACGTTGGCTATTTCGTGGGGGTCCATGAACACTCCAGTTGTTCCGCGAGGCACAACGGCTTTTGTAAACCCTGTCATCGTGACCATGCTGTCATCGATGTGTACATGTCCGTCCAGAAAACCAGGCACAAGATATTTCCCTCCAGCGTCGATGACATTCGTGATACTACCTATGGTGTGGTCCGCTTTCCCAACCAGAGCTATCCTGTCGCCTTTAACAGCTACGTCAACGCTTTCAATCAGTTCTCCAGTGTACACATTCACGAGATTGGCATTCCTTACCACTAAATCAGCTTTTTCACGTCCGAGCGCTGTTGACACAAGGAGTTTGGTTACATCCTCCAAATAACTGTGCGCTCGCATACAATCAATTTATTTTTGTGTTTAAGAACTTAAAAAGGTGTTTAAGAGCTTAAAAAGAAAAAAATGCGGGCATCTTATGCTGGCGGGATGATGCCCGCAGGGTACCAGTCCAGTGTCCATCGAAGTTCGTCTTGGCTAATGATCTCTCCTGCTTTTAGTCTCAATGTCCCAGCTGTGTCGGTGATTGGTCCTGTAAATGGCTCGAACCCCACTGGGTCCGACTTGAACTGCTCGTACCTGTAAAGGATCAAGTCGTAAACACTTATATTGCCTCGGACGGGATCTGTCACCGTCACTGCCTTCAGGTCGTTTACGAATATCGGATTTATCGGTTCATTCCAGTCGGATCCAAGCTCAACGTAACCACCGGACGCAAGTTCATTCCAGTGTTGCCAGTTTTCACACTTACCTGCCAGCGCCTTTAACAGGAGATCCTCGTAGATTTTCTCCCAGTGAACCAGCTGTCCGCTCACGACAACATCTGGACCAAAGCTCTTCATTGGGCTGTAGTGACTGAATGTGTAGATTTTTTGGCCTGTATCTTCGTAATGCTTCTGACATGCTGATACAACAGCTGGTGCATCGGCGGTAAATGCGATGACATCGGCTCCCCAAGTTATCAAACTATTAGCATTTATGGTGTCGGTTTCTGGATCAACCCAGTTTCCTGTCACTAACACTTTCATCGTAACATTTGGGTTGACTTCCCTCGCCCCTAGGAAGAAAGCATCCATGGCCCTAACCAATTCTGCGGTTGTAAAGGCCGCAACGTAGCCGAGTTTGTTCGTTTTAGTGAGTGCTCCAGCTGCAAGACCGTTCATGTAGAACAATTGATAGAAGTCGCTGAAATAGAAACCAACGTTGGGCGCGCTCCCCATTATACTCGGGTCTCCTGAGCAATGGTATAGCATCTTGTCGGGCCATCTCCCTCCAGCTGTTACTGTTTCCCATCCGAATCCAAAGCTCGTGGTGAAGACAACGTCGGCGCCAGCTTCAAACATAGTATCAATGTAAGAACCGACTTCTGCTTCCGGAACCGTCTCCGCATATGTGGTTTCGAGCCAGTCATACTTGTTGTCGACTATTTCACGTCCCCGATTATGCGCCATGGTCCAACCCTGATCAGCGATGGGCCCCACATAAATGAACCCTGCCTTTAAATGCCGGTTTTCCGTCACTGTTGTCGTCACTGCTCTCGGAGCTGCGAACCATCCGATTCCTCCTGCAACAATGGCGGTAATCACTATTGCAATGACAAGAGTAGTAGCAGCAGCAATCCCCGATTCACCTATCTTTTTCATTTTATACCTCCATTTCTTATTTTATTTGCAGTTAAAAAGCTTTTAGTTTTGGGTTTTGAATGCTGTGTTGAATTAACGCATCGGCGGTGCCGCTCGAGTTCTCCAGATATGTACTGTACAACTCTTCCAGAATAAAAATGGGGGCCTGTAATCTAAAACGACTAAAACTATTCCCTCGTGTAAGGCTCCAAAAGTGCAGAGGGGGCCCTTAGCCTTCTATAAAAGAGTAAGAGAACAATTATCGCTACGAGTGTCACGAGATAAGGAAGCATAGCTAAAATGTAGGGAGATACGAGGTGCTGAAGCTGTGGTTCAAGGGCGTGTACCCCTCCAAAAAGCAATGACCCAAATAAGGCACCCAAGGGATTCCATATTGCGAAGATCGTAAGTGCTATTACCAACCAACCCCAACCAGCGGTCATCCCCTCCAGCCAATAACCCATCCACGCTACCGAAATAAAGGCCCCTCCTAGTCCCGCTAAAGCTCCGCCCAGAATTACACAAAGATAACGGGTTCGATACACGTTTATCCCTGCCGAGTCCGCTGCAGCTGGATTTTCGCCAACTGTCCTGATGATAAGCCCAATCCTAGTTTTGAAAAGTATGAACCACATTATCGGGACAAGTGCTAATGCAAAATAAACTAGGGGCACATGCTTAAACAAAAAATCACCTAGCACAGGTATATCTTTCAATATCGGAATGGGTGTTGTAGGGAGAACATAGGGGAGCTTCTCCCCGGTATGGGCTAATCCAATTATCCCGCTTAAACCAAGCCCAAATATAAAGAGTCCGAGTCCGGCGGGAACTTGCATGCCTCTGAAGTGGATTACCACGATAGCGAACACGAAAGCTAGAAGTGCCCCACTAATTGTGCCAACAGCGATTCCCGCCCAAGCGCTTCCTGTCGCAAAAGCTCCTATTATTGCAGCGGCAGCCCCAGTACACATCATGCCTTCGATTCCGAGATTTAACACACCTGAGCGTTCGGCGTAGATTTCCCCAAGGGTCCCAAAAAGAAGAGGCGTAGCAAAGATCATTGCCATGTTAAGAACTGGTCCCGTTTTTGTACCTGATAGCTCAAAATAAGATGCCAAGAGAACCGCGGCAGCTAGACTAATAATGAGTATGAGGGTTTTTTTCCTCATCAAAACTTTGGATAATGCCCTAGTGATTGTTGGATTCAAAGTTTTTTCCTCCTTCCGAATGAAATTTTATATCGGGTAAGGATCATCCCTGCGGTAAGGCCGATGAGAATCAATCCCAGAATAGCTGAAACCATGGCGTATGGGACTCTCTCAACAATTTGGAGACTATATCCACCCACTAAAATTCCCGCTATAAAGAAAGCTGCCAGTGCGGAGCCCAAGGCGCTTCTCTTCCCCAGCCACGCCACGATGATCGCAGTGTATCCAAAGCTAGAAACATACGCCATCCCGCTCCCATCGATTCCCAGTTTAAGCATGTGATGAACACCAGCCACTTCTCCCACACCGGCTATGCCCGCAAGACCGCCACTGATGATCATCACTAGCATTATTGTTTTAAAGCGACTTATGCCGGCGTATTCTGCCGCTTTTGGATTCTCGCCAAAAACTCTAATTTCGTAGCCCTGCTTAGTTCTGCTCACAAGTATGTGAATCAGGATAACTGCAATGATTCCGATGATAAGAGTAGGATAATGGATAGTTCCGGCTATCGTCGAAAGTTGTAAGGAATCGGGGAGAGCGGTTGTATACGGAAAACTGACTCCAGGCGCTTGCCATGGTCCAAACAGCAGGTACCACAATAGCTTGAGAACGATGTAGTTCAACAACAGGGTACTAATCACCATGTCGAGACCGATCTTATAATTCAGAAATGCGCAAAGAGCCGCCAAGCCCGCGCCAGCAGCAAAACCCACTATAAACATAAGTGCTACATGTACAGGCGCTGGTAGGTTGAAGGGGAGGAAAAGTGCCACCCCCGTGCCCGCAATCGCACCGATTATCATCTGTCCAGGCGCACCAATGTTCCACGCTTTTGCCTTAAAAGCGAGAGCTAGCCCCACCCCTATCAGGAGTAGCGGAATTGTCTTGGTTAAGGTCTTAGCAAGGGCCGAAAAGCTCCCAAAGGCTTCAGAGAACAGCGTTGAGTAGATGCGGAGAGGATTGAAACCCTGCACCAATAAGAGGATGGCCCCCGCTAACAGAGCGATGATCACAGAGAGGCCCAAGATTCCAAGTTCAACCCAAGGCAAAGGAACGGCTCTCTTCTCTATCTTAAGCCCGAGCATTAGGAGATCTCCCCCAATGGAGTTCCGGTCATCATCAATCCAATTTCCTCGCGCGTCACTTCACCGGCATCAACTATCCCCATGATCTTCCCTTCGTACATCACGGCGATTCGATCGCTCATCATCATTATCTCATCCAAGTCTTCTGATATCAAGAGAATTGCACTCTTTCTCTCCCTTTGTTTCAACAACAATTCGCGAACGCTTTCTATCGATCCCACATCGAGACCGTAAGTTGGATATGTGGCTATTAGAAGTTTGGGCTCGCCGGAGGTTTCCCTAGCTAGGATTAACCTTTGGATGTTTCCGCCGGAGAGAATGCCCGCCGGCGTATCGGGGCTAGGAGTGATTACATTGTATCGAGAGATTTTTTCCTTAGCACTGCGATTTATCGCGCCACGATCAAGAAATAATCTCTTGGAAAAGGGGGGGACCCGGTAGTCCTTCAAGATGAGATTTTCTTTCACACTCATGGTAGGAACGAGACCGACTTCAACCCGCTTCTCAGGAACATATGCTACGCCCGCGTCCACAAACTTGCGCGGCGAAGCGTTTGTCACATCCTTTCCAGAGAGTATCAACCTCCCCTCCTCGATTTTTCGTAATCCAGTGAGGGCCTCGACGAATTCCCCCTGACCACTTCCACCGATTCCTGCTATCCCTAGGATCTCCCCTTCACGAATGGAAAAAGAAACTTTTTTAACAGCCGTTTCTCCTCTGTCCCCGAGAACGCGAAGTTTTTTCACTTCCAAAACGATTTTGCCTTTTTTAACGGGTTTTTTCTTCACCTTGAAGAGGACCTCCCGTCCCACCATCCACCTTGCTAGTGATCTCTTAGTCGCCTTTGAGGTAGGAATAGTCTTAACTTTCTTGCCTTTTCTTAAAACGGTGCATCGGTCGCTGATTTCTAATACTTCATCGAGTTTGTGGGCGATGAAGATTATCGCATACCCCCTCTTTTTCATCTCCTTGAGTCGTGAGAAAAGTTCCCTTTTTCCTTGGGGGGTAAGGTTGGAGGTTGGTTCGTCTAGGATAAGGATTTGCGCACCACGGCAGAGTACCTTCAGTAATTCTACATTTTGTTGTTCGGCGGCCGAGAGTTGCCAGACCTCAGCATCCGGATCCGCTTTCAATCCAAATTCTTCCGAGATCCTCAAGATTTTCTCTTTTACCTTACTTCCCGGGAAGAAAAAGTCGTGGGATGAGGCGAGGGCGATGTTCTCGGCAACCGTATGGCGAGGGACCTGTTTGAAGAGTTGGTGAACCATCCCTATGTTTAGATTGATCGCGTCCGAGGGCGACTTGATGTTGACTTTCTGACCGCGAATGTATATTTCCCCTTCATCGGGCTTGTAAAGCCCATACAAAATGTTCATCAGGGTCGTCTTTCCCGCGCCGTTCTCCCCGAGCAAAGCGTGAACTTCGCCAGCTCTCACATCGAAGTCGATGTTATCGTTTGCCACCATGCCTGGAAACCTTTTCGTGATTCCCTTCATCTTTACGACGAATTCCCCGATCTTCGCCTCAGGAGCGACGACGATTGCTTTTCTCTTCCTTCTGAGTAATGGGATTTTAAATGGGATCTTCAAATTTGCACACCTATTTCTGACAATTGATTACATTATCCCACTCATTTTAAATTTTTTGGTTCTACTTCAGATCTTCGCAGGCCTGTTTTCCCCTCCAACTCATCTGCAACATCTTTCAATCCCAATCGCTCAAGGGTATTTCGCTTTTGTAGACCTGTGCGCACATCCCAGCCACGCTCGCGGTAGTACTCGTCAAGCATGGGCTTCAGGTCGACTACCTTGCCCTTCGCTGGGCCATCGGGCATAGGATCCTTAAGCATGCGGTCAGGTAGGGTGTCGTCCTTGCGATCGAGCCCGAGGCGGGCATTGTAGGCGCGCTTCATGTTCACTATTCGCTCGGCGATGATTCGAAGTCCTTTCACACTACCTAATTCTTTGATGCCAGTGAGTGCAGGGAGCAGCTCGGCATAATCATCAAAGTAGAAAATCGGGGGCCACATCGTGCCGTACTTGCACGTGATTAACGAATCCACGATTGAATAAAGATCTTCAACGTCTTTGACAAGCATGCCTTTGTACTTCGTCGAAAGCCGGTCACCGAGCGCCGCGGATTTGGCCTTGCCGTACCTCTCGATAATCGTCTTCCTGTAGTCGAGTTCATCGAGCGAGGAAAGCGCCCGCAGGTGTGCAGCGCCTATCACCGAGATGGCGTGCGTCAGCCCGGCCGACTGATGAGGTCTGCCGTCCTGCCCGGATGCCTCGAGCCCCTTCACTTGAATCGCCCAGCGTTCGGAGCCCTTACCGATGTGCTTCGCCGCGGCTCGAACGCCCTCTGCGAAGACATCACCGACACCCTCGCGCGAGGCCATCATCTCAACGAGCCTGACCATCGCATCTCCGTCGCCCCACTTCAGCGCAAAGCCCACGTCGCGCTTGCCCAATGCGCCGCGCTCGTAGCACTCCATCGCGAAGCTCACCGCGCCCCCGCAGCTTATTGTGTCCATGCCGTGAAGGTTGCAGAGCTGATTGGCTTGCATCACTGCTGGCAAATCACCAACCAAGCAATTCGAACCGAATGCGACTATAGTCTCGTACTCCGGCCCTTCGGTTACCGTTCCAGCGTACGGACCGGAGCGCCTCACCGCAGCGACCTTCTTGCACTGGATGCGGCAGTTCATGCACGAGCGACGATGAATTATGAACTCCCTCTCAAAAACGTCTGGGCCTACGTCCGCGGCGCGGTCGAAGACGCCCGTGTAGTGCCCCTTCGTCGGCAGCCTACCTATCTCATTCTCCCAGCTGACTAGCCCTGGAGTTCCAAACCTGTACAAAGCATCGTGCGAGGCCTTTCCCCACTCGCCGCCGGTGTAGCGCTCGTGCGCCTCCTTTGCCAGCTCCCAGACGCGGTCGAAGTCTGCCACCTCGACGCTCTTGCTTCCTCGAACTGCCACAGCCTTGAGGTTCTTCGAGCCCATAACCGCGCCTACCCCAGTTCTCCCGGCAGCGCGCGAGCGTTCGTTTATTATGCACGCGAACTTCACCAAATTCTCGCCAGCTTTTCCGATGCAAGCAACCCTGACATCCGGGTCTCCGAGCTCCTCTTGCACCATATCCGTCGTCTTTGCCGTGTCCTTCCCCCAAAGTTTCTTCGCATCGCGCAGCTCGACCTTCCCGTCGTCGATGAAAAGATAGGCTGGCTTCTTGGCCCTGCCCTCAACCACGAGGAGGTCGTAGCCAGCGAACTTCAGCTCCGGCCCCCAATATCCGCCAGAGTGTGCCTCGCCCCAAATGCCCGTCAGCGGCGCCTTGGTGACGACGCAGTAGCGCCCTGATGGAGGGTAGACCGTTCCAGTCACAGGGCCAGTCGCAAAAATCAAGACGTTCTTCGGAGAAAGAGGCTTGACTTGGCGCGGCACCTCGTCGTACAAAATTCTTGCCGCCATCCCGCTTCCGCCGACGTAGTTGCGCGCCCACTCCTTCGGCAACTCAAGCTCGAGCGTCTTGCCTCGCGTGAGGTCGACTCGCAGGTATTTTCCTGTGTAACCTTTGTAGTCGAAAACCATGCCATCACATCCTCTGCTTGGGTTGCCCCCTGCGCCTGGCTTCCACCAGACGTTTATCCCCCGCAACCTGTCCCGATGTCATGAGTTTTAACGCCACGGGCATGCATTGCTTTACACATTGCGGATCCCCACCGCACAGATCACACTTTATCGCCTTCTTTCGTGTGGGGTGCAACCAGATGGCCCCAAACGGGCAGACCTCCGCGCACGCACCGCAGCCTATGCAGCGAGCATCGACGACCTCAACCAAGCCGCTCTTTAGTTTCCGTATAGCGCTGACAGGACAAG
>CAZLQN010000021.1:0-13107 GCA_964561735.1 Hadarchaeota archaeon (SeqCode)
TCGGGGGTGTCGGTGGTGTAGGAATATGTGTCCTCGATGGAGGCAATTGTCTGGCCGTCATCCTTCCCGACGATGACCGCCCCCGCACCAGCAGCAGCCGTGTATTCTAGCGGATCCCCTGGAGCACTCTGGGCGGTATCCGTACCTATTGCCATACCATATTTTATCATATTGGACCCCACCATGCCCATGCATGTCTGAATCCCGGCGGTGCCAGCCTTACAGGCGAACTCGTAGTCGGCGGCGGTCAAGTCAGGGGTTGCCTCGATGGCCTCAGCTACGATGGTGGCAGTTGGTTTAACGGCGTATGGGTGCGACTCAGAGCCGACGTAGATGGCGCCTATGTCTTGTGGGTTGATCCCGGATAGTTTGACGGCGTTTCGAGCGGCCTCGACAGCTATCGTGGCGGCATCCTCGTCTGGACCTGGCACAGATTTTTCCTCGAGGAAAAGGCCACGCTTGACCCGCTCGGCATCCGTCCCCCAGACCTTTGCTATTTCCTCAACTTTGATGCGATAACGGGGGATGTAAACTCCGTAGCCAACGATTCCAACTTCCATTGGTATTTCCACCGAATAGATTTACTTGTTTCAACCCTTTGAGTTGAGGGATAAAAGACTTTTGATTGTCTATAAAAACTTCGGCGATTGTCGTTATCGCAGCTATGGGGAGCACTTCTTGAGCCTCTCGATGAGTTCGTTTACGGCAGTTATCTTGGACACTATGAGCGGGACGCGCAGGATTTCGGCAATTTTCACCCCTAGGGGGTCGACCTCTTTGATTTCCCCGTGAATGACGACGACTCCGGGGGTTATCCCCTTAACTTTTATAGCTATCATGGGCGAGCGACCGGTGGTAACGCCCGTGAAGACCAAGGCGCGTTCTGTCGTCATCCCATATAGGTGCATGAATTCTTCGGCGGAGAGCATCAGGATTGCCCTTGGACCGTCGATGACGGTGTAACCAAACAATCTTTTGTCCAGCAGGTCCTTATTTGCAACAGCTTCTCCATCGATGGCTTTGCACAACGTCTTGCCATCTATCGGTTTCTCGAACTCTCGCATGTCCAGAAGCACATCGGGTGGTAATTGACTCCCAAACATAGAGGAATAGGCCCTTGTGACCTTTCCACCTATCTTGATGTCGCCCTCAATCATGGCCTCGACTATGCGTTTGACAGTAGTCACTCCAGGAGACTTGCGCCGCCCAGCTTCGTAGTCGCTTATTACTGATGGTGAAATCTTCAAGGCGTCGGCTAGTGCAGTTTGGCTCATCTCGAATCTATCCCGCCAAAGTTTGAGGGCGTTGCTAGGCTTGTCGGACAACGCGATATCGCCCGCTATCCACCTCGCCACGCGGCTTTTTGCTGGTTCATCGACCATCAGTACACCAAATTATTGTCTAACCCTGAGAAATAAATACATGAAAAGCAGCTCTTGCCACATTGTCAACTCTTCAATTTTCTAAGTTTGAGAGCATCCGCCTTTGTCAATATCCCTATCGCTTTTCCACGGTCAACTACCAAGACAGCTGGGCTATGATCTAGTAGGTAATAAATAGTTTCAACATTGGTATCCTTGCTAACGGTCGGGAACGGACTTTCCATTATCTCTTTTATACTCCTTCTGACGAGCTTTGACATATCTTTTCCGTCCGTCAACTGGTGCATCAGTGTGGCCTCTGAGATGGAGCCGACTTGGGTGTCACCATCTATCACAGGGAGCTGGGATATCTTGTACGAGTTCATCAACTTTGCCGCTTTTTCTATTTTGTCGTCCGGTTTTACGGAGATCACAGGGGTAGCCATCATCTCCTCCGCCGTCACGTGTTTTTCGCTGGCGGTTTTTTCTTTTTCGATGGCAGTCTTTTCAAGCGTCTCTAAAATTTTCTCGAGAGTCGATATCTTTGGGTCTGCGGTACCCGCCTCTATTTTAGCTATGTAAGCCTGTGTCACTCCAGCCAGCTCGGCGAGTTGCGCTTGCGTGAGGCCCAACTCCAAACGCCGGGCGCGGATTTCCAATGGTTTTAAAAGTCGCATTTTTATCCCCCATTCCTATTAGTTATATTGGACAAAACTAATATAAATAAATAAATGTAATAAATACTCAGCTTAGCTAACCAAAATCGTTGGTGTTCGAATGTCGCGCAATATCGTCGTGGAAGAATTTAAACATGCGTCTGTAAAAGATCAGGACATAGAAATAGTTGAGCGGAAAGGGATAGGCCACCCAGATAGTTTGGCGGACGGCATGTCGGAGGCAGTGAGCAGAGCTCTCTGTCGAGAGTACATCAAACGTTTTAACACAATTCTGCACCACAACACTGATAAAGTGATGATAGTTGGTGGTGCAGCAAAACCAGAGTTCGGCGGAGGAAAAGTGATTAAGCCAATATATATTTTGCTCGCTGGACGCGGGACGGAAATAGTCGGAGATCAATCAATCCCAATAAATGACATCGCAGAAGGTGCTTCGAAACGTTACCTCAAGAGCACGATGCGACATTTGGATATTGACAATCATGTGAAATTGGACTCCCGCATTGGCAGGGGTTCTATGGATTTGATGGACGTATTCAACAGAAATCGGTCAATGCCTCTTGCAAACGATACTTCGATGGGAATAGGCTACGCTCCTCTCTCTGAAACTGAAGAGCTTGTGCTCAAGACGGAGCAGATGTTGAATTCGCCCGCTTTTAAGAAAAAGTATCCAGCTGTGGGGGAAGACATAAAGGTGATGGGACGACGGAGAGGCAACATGGTGGATCTGACGATCGCAATGGCAGCAATAAGTCCGCTTTTGGAGGACATGGACAGCTATCTCTCCCTAAAGAAGGAGGTCGCCTCTGCTGTACAGGACTTAGCTGCGAAGATAACAAAGATGAAAGTCGATGTCTTCGTCAACACAGCGGACAATCCCAGCAAGGGCGTGGCGTACATAACAGTCACAGGGACCTCAGCGGAGCAAGGTGATGATGGGGCGACGGGCCGAGGTAATAGAGTCAATGGTTTGATTACGCCTGGGCGCCCGATGTCGCTCGAGGCCGCAGCTGGAAAGAACCCCGTCAACCATGTTGGCAAGATTTACAACTTGCTCGCCATCCAGATCGCTCAAGATGTGGCGAAGTTGAAGGGCGTAGACGAGGCTTTCGTGAAAATACTCAGCCAGATAGGCAAGCCGATAGATCAGCCGCACGTTTTAAACATCGGTGTGATCACAGAGAAAAGATACAAACTTGGAGCACTAAGATCGGAGATCGAAAGAATAGCCAACGAATGGCTTTCAAACATTAAAAAAATCACGAACATGGTAGTTTCCGAAAAGCTGACGGTATTCTGATGCACGTTTTTCAAAATTTTCCCATCAATTTAAATGAAAATTTGTCAAAAATTACCTACACAAAAGATAAATAGAGAGATTACTGAGACTTTAATCCGAGGCAGGTGGAGGAGACATTTTGGACAGCGTCGATATGCGACTTTTGAAGATGCTAAGTGCAAACGCTCGAGTGTCTCTAAGCGAGATGGGCCGAGAAGTTGGCCTCAGTACATCGGGTGTTCGCAAGCGTATCAAACATCTTGAGAAATCTGGGATGATCAAGGGCTATGTAGCTGTCATCGACCCTCAAAAATTTGGTTGCGGAGTTCTAGCTTTTGTGAACATCGAAGTTGATGCGCGCAGCATACGCGAGGTCGCCAGGACGCTTGCTCGTTATCATGAGGTCTGCGAGCTACACCAGACAACTGGAAATCATTCTCTTTTGGTGAAAGTGCGCACCAAGAACCTCGAGGATCTAAAAAAGTTCGTTGACGATAAAATAAATGCGTTTGACTCTGTGAAGAGCGTGATGACGACTGTGACGATGGGCACACTCAAAGAATTGCCGTTCAATGTATAGGTGCTGAGATGCGAGAGATAGAAAGAAAGCTGATTTTAGACTCATTATCTTCTGTCATGCCGTACCTCGTCTACCCACAAGAGCTCAAAGTTTTAGTTGAAAAAATGTCAGGTGAGTGCTCTGATGTTAATATTTTCTTAGAAAAATTCAAACAAAGCGTCTCTGCGGAATCAGATCAGACGCATAAAACCGATAGCCAAATTTTTATGAATGAGTTGAGAAAGAAATTGCACTAACAGCCAACGATTTAAACTAGTCTGGCATAGTTCGGTTGGCGATGATATGATAAATCAAGTGGAACACATCGCGCAAGATATCCGCACGATGAAGACAAGAGGTGCGGGCAAGATCGGGAGGGCTGCGGCCGCCGCGCTGAAAATTGCCGCGAAAACGTCGAAGGCAAAAACTTCTTCCGAGTTTATAAAAGAGATCGACCGCGTAGCGTCGCTTCTGATTGCCACGAGGCCGACAGCTGTGTCCCTGCCGAACGCAGTAAAGTTTGTAGTCTCTAAGCTGGCGCCGATGAAGGGTGCAGATATTGCGACATTGCGGAAAATTGTCGTCTCGCGTGCAGACGAATTTATACACACGTCTAATAATGCGGTCAAAGTGATTGGCGAGATAGGTGCACGAAGGATATCAAATGGGGATGTTTTGATGACCCATTGTAACAGCCAATGCGCGCTCGCGGTGATCAAGACCGCCTTCAGACAAGGGAAGCGGATCAAAGCTTTTGTCACAGAGTCCAGACCATCGAGGCAGGGTTTCGTAACCGCCCGCGAACTCAGCAAAGCGGGGGTGCCGACGACCATGATCGTCGACTCAGCGGTTAGATATTTCATAAGAGATGTGAATAAGGTGATAGTGGGCGCGGACAGCATCGCGGCGAACGGCGCGGTCATCAACAAGATAGGCACATCTCAGATAGCCCTCGTCGCACATGAGGCCCGAGTGCCGTTCTTTGTCGCAGCAGAGAGCTACAAGTTCCACCCTGGCACGTTGGTGGGCAGTCTCGTTGAGATAGAGGAGCGCGACCCAGGAGAGATAGTCAACCCCAAGCGGTTCCCACGCGTCAAAATACGCAATCCAGTATTCGATGTGACGCCTCCGGAGTTCATAGATTTGATAATCACCGAGCGTGGCATAGTGCCCCCACAGGCGGCGTACACCTTGCTTCAGGCGCACTTCGAATGGAAGCCTGGCGAAGAGTTGGTGTAATGCCAGCGGACAAGGCTCAGCAGATAAAGGAAAAACTGAAAGAAGTCATAGATCCAGAGACTGGAATAAACGTCGTAGAGATGGACATGATAGAGAAGATAAGTGTCGATGGCAATAGTGCGAGGATCGCCTTCAGGCCGACTATCCCTGGATGTCCGCTTGTCGCCTACCTTTCGCAACAGATTAAGGGTGCGGCGGAGACTGTCGTAAAAAAAGCGGAAGTGCAGGTGCTCAGAGATTAGCCCAGGCGAAAAACTTAAGTTTAATGAACTCTTTCGGCTAAAAGGGCGAGCTATTGAATGAGAGGGCTGCTGAGCAGAAAGTTTTGATTTATGATCCCAAAAAATGTACCGGCTGTCGTTATTGTGAGATAGCCTGTGCGATGAAGCACTACGGCATGCTCAACCCGGACAAGGCGCACATTCACGTGTTCATCGGTGAAAAAATGATGGAGCTTGAAGCAACGAATTGCCAGCATTGCGAAAAGCCAGTTTGTGAGGCCTCTTGCCCGGCCGATGCGATAATTAAAGATGAGAAGACGGGATGGGTGACGGTAAATCCCATGAAGTGCATCGGCTGCAAGTCGTGCACTTTCGCTTGTCCACTTTCATGCGCTTGGTTCGATGTGGAGCACAGGGTCGCGGCAAAGTGCGATTTCTGTGATGGTGAACCTGTTTGCGCGCAGTACTGCTCACCAGCGGCAATAAAGGTAGGCACAAGGGCTGAGGCAATGGAGTTCAATGAACGGCGATATGGGGGGAGGAGTAAGAAATGAGCGAAAATGAACTGATTGAGAGCATCAAAAAAGTTGGTGCTGGCATTTTAGGTGCCATATCTCAAAAGGGAAAAACTAGTGTAACAATCGAACCATCTGTCATCAGGCAGGTAGTGCAAGCGTTGCTCGAGCATCAGCCGAGGTTCGTGATTATAGTAGCTGTGGATTTGGGCATGGATGTAGAGTTGCTCTATCATTTTGATGCTGAAGGAAAGTTGATCGTGGTAAGAGCGACGATAACTAAGGAAGACAATCAGATAGACACGATCGTAGATTTGATGCCTGCGGCAGATTGGGCGGAGAAGGAGGCGGCGGAACTCTTCGGCATAAACTTTCGTTTACATCCGAAGCTCGGACATTTCGTTCTGCCGAAGGATTGGCCCACCGACAAGCCTCCGTTGAGGAAACCTTTTCAGGGGACGTTGCCGGTGAAGTTCAGTCCGGTAGCGGAGTCGCTGGTCTCTGTTGGAGCAACTGCGCCGATCACTTCCCTCGCCCAGCGCAAGCGGAAGAAGGTTGGGTTACCAACGCTTCCACCGGCAAGCTACTCAAGTGATGCGTTGTTGGGCGAGGTCCACGAGCTCATGAAACGCGCAGAGTTTGACGTGAAGGTCGGGTTTGATTGGAAAAAGGGTAAGTTGAGGTCACACAAATGAAAAAATATGCATTATTTCTTGGTTGTCTGATCCCGCAACGCCTTCCGTGTACCGAGATAGCGGCGAGGAAAGTATTTGAAAAGCTTGGAATCGAGTTGGTGGATCTTCAAGGCTATACGTGTTGCCCAGACCCAATTGTTGCCCGTCTGATGGATAGGAAGATGTCGCTTGCGCTCTCTGCGAGAAATCTTAGCTTGGCGGCGCAACATGGGCTTGATATCGTCGTGCTGTGTAACGGCTGTTTTGAGACGCTCTTCGAGGCAAATCGCGAGCTAAAACGTGATTCAAAGCTAAGGGACGAAGTAAACGAACTACTCTCCTCAACAGGAAGACATTACGATGGCGAGGTACAGGTCAAGCATGTCGTTGAGGTGCTTTACGAAGATGGTGGTGTTGAAATGATAAAAAAGCACATCGAGCGACCGCTGAAGTTGAAGCTTGCTATGCACCCCGGTTGTCATCTTTTCAGAGAGGAAAACGGCGGAGACATCATGCGGAAGCCGAGAATGATGAGGGAGATCATCCACGCCACTGGTGCTAATGTTATCGAATGCAAGAACGATCGCATCTGTTGCGGTTTCCCAATGATGCAGGCGGACGAGGAATGGGCGCTCAAGAATAATGTATTGCCCAAGTTAGTCTGCTATCAACACGCGCAGGTGGATGGGGTCGTTGTGCCATGCCCGACTTGTAACCTACAATTTGAGCTTGGGCAGGTGATGCTTCACAAATACGGCGAGCGATACAATATTCCGTGCCTACACATTGTGGAGTTGCTCGCGCTGGCGTTTGGATTTTCAGCGGAGGAGCTGGCATTGGATATCCACAGAAGCCCTGTGCTGCAGCTTGCGCAAAAGGTGATTTGAAATGCCGAAAGTAGTTATGTTTGGCCCATATCATCCAGCGTTTCTAGAGCCAGATGTTTATGAGGTGACAGTCGACGGAAATAAGATAATAGACGTAAATATCGAGCAAGGGTACACTCATCGCGGCATAGAGAAGTTGGCTGAGACGAAAACATACAGACAGAATGTTTTTCTGTGTGAGCGCATTTGCGGTTTGTGTTCTCATGCGCACTCGTGTTGTTATTGTCAAGCAGCTGAGAATATTTTTGAGGTGGAACCACCAAGGAGGGCAAAATACATCAGGGCGGTGGTCTTCGAGCTGGAACGTCTTCAAAACCACCACATATGGCTAGCGTTGCTTTTTCACGCTTTGCACGACGAGAAACAGTTCATCAAACTTATGAACGCTCGCGAGCCGTTGATGGACCTGATCGAACTAGTCTGCGGCAATCGTGTTCATTACTCAATGAACGCGATAGGTGGGGTGCGACGAGATCTAACCGCAGGCACGATTGAGAGAACGAAGCATATTTTGAACGATATAGAGAAATTTTTACCCGATGCTTTTGAGGCCATAAAAAGTCACGCTCAGAGAATTTCTGGTGTCGGGGTGTTGCCCAAGGAGAGGGCGATAGCTGCAGGCGTAGTTGGGCCAGTTTTGCGAGCTTCTGGAATAATGAGCGACATCAGGAGAGATGATCCATATGCCGCGTATGATGAGGTGGACTTCGAGGTCAAAATGGAAGACAGTTGTGATGTGTTAGGAAGAGCGCTCGTGCGAGCCAACGAGATTTACGAGAGCGTGAAAATAATACGGCAGCTATTAGATCGTTTGCCGCAAGGAGAACTTTGTACGGAGATTGGAAAGCCACGTATGGGCGAAGGGACGAGCAGGGTAGAGGCGCCTCGTGGCGAGTTAATTTACTACATCAAATCGGATGGTACAAATATCCCACAAAGGGTCAAATTGAGACCCCCAACGTACATGAATGACCACGCAGTGGTTGAAATGCTGCAAGGGGAAAAGCTAGAAAATCTGCTTTTGGTTCTCGAGAGCTTGGATCGTTGCATCTCGTGCACCAATCGTGTTTCGATAATAGATGCTCACACGGGGAAGAAAAGAATTGCAAAGTTGAGCTATCTTGGGTGAGCGCATGCAAGATGTTTCTATCTATCGATTGAATGTTGGATCATGCAATGGGTGTGACATCGAAATCCTTGGAGCTTTGGCGCCCAAGTTCAAGCTGGCAGATATCGGCGCAAAGGTTGTCGGTGAACCTGAAAATGCCAATGTACTTTTAGTGGTGGGTGTGGTGAGCGCGAAGATGGAGGGACACTTGAAGCAAGTTTACGAAAAAATCAAGCCACCAAGAATAGTAGTAGCAGCCGGTTCTTGTGCGCTGTCGAGTGGCGTGTTTGATGGTTCGTACAATATTCCTAGTCTTGTAGATGAGGTGATCCCGGTGAATGCTTATGTGCCCGGATGTCCGCCTAGCCCGCACACTGTGGCAGATGCTATCGCAGAAGTTGCGCACGCGAAACTGCCAACTTGGCGCGCTCCAGATGGTTTCAGAGGGGTACCTGAGGTGGACAATGAAAAATGCACGGGCTGCGGAGCATGTGTCGAGTCTTGTCCGGCCAAAGCAATAGAAATAGTTGATAGAGGCGACGAGCGCACGGTGAAATTTGATCATACGAAGTGCATCTTCTGTGGTTTCTGCGAGGAGGTTTGTCCCGACGATGCGATCGAAATGGCAACTCGATACAACATAGCGACTAAAAACAAAGGCGAAGCCATGAGTGCA
Source organism: Hadarchaeota archaeon (SeqCode) (assembly GCA_964561735.1). Taxonomy (GTDB): domain Archaea; phylum Hadarchaeota; class Hadarchaeia; order Hadarchaeales; family Hadarchaeaceae; genus DYFS01. The sequence goes on from CAZLQN010000021.1 coordinate 9,197, forward strand.
GCAGAACTTAAATTGACAAACTGTTTGGGCTGTGGTGCGCTTTTCGTTTCACCAAAACACATCCAAAGTATATCCGAGCGAATTTTGGAGAAAGTAAGTGAATACAGCGATTTTCATGATTCTATCAGAAGATTTATGATGTTGTGCGAAAATTGTAAAACTTCAATAGAGAATATAAGGTCGGCCAAAGAACTATTGCTGAAACTTGATCTAAAAAGTAAATCGAGTTGATAAAAATGCTCCCGATAATCCTGATCGCAGTTTTTTTGATAAGTCTGATCTCATTTGTCGGCGCATTTACACTGTTTTTAAAAAGAAATTTGCTCACAAGAGTATTGTTGCTTTTTATCGCGTTCTCAGCCGGGGCAATGTTGGGCGGCGCCTTTCTGCATCTGTTACCTGAATCCTTGCCCTTGGGAGAAAGTCTCTTCGTCTATGTTATACTCGGGATAGTGCTGTTTTTCTTGCTAGAAAAGTTTCTCTACTGGCGGCACTGTCATAATGGCATCTGTGAAGTCCATCCATTTACTTATTTGAATTTGATCGGCGATGGAATTCATAACTTCATCGATGGGATGATTATAGCTTCGAGCTTCATGAGTGGCAGCATGGAGTTGGGTATAGCTACCACGGTAGCAGTTGCTCTGCACGAAGTGCCTCAAGAACTAGGGGATTTTTCCGTGCTGATATATGGAGGGATGGATAGTAGGAAGGCACTGTTTTACAACTTTTTGTCAGCGCTCACTGCGGTAGCTGGGGCTTTGTTCGTTTACTTCTTTTTCTCGTTCGCGAGTTTTGGGAAGTACCTATTGCCACTTGCGGCTGGAAGTTTCATCTATATAGCAAGCTCCGATCTTATCCCAGAATTGCACAAAACAAGAAGACTATCGGATTCAGTAGCACAGTTTTTGCTGTTTTTGTTCGGCATAGCCCTGATGTGGGCGTTCAAAATAGTCTTTGGATAAATTGATTGAGGTTGCTTTAAGATATTTTGAAGACGAGGTCGCCTTGCCTGACGCGCTGGTCGACCTTCAGTCCTACGGATTGCCCTGCGGTAGCTGATCGCACGTCCTCGTGTTCGATCTGCATGGAGTTTATCGTCTGTTCGAAGTTTGATGTGGCACCCTCGATGGATATTCTGTCGCCTACTTTTAGCTCGTCAGACAGGTCTATGACTGCCACGCTTATCTTCGTGAAGTAGTGGGCAATCTTCCCTATAGGTTTCTTTTCCATTCACCTCACCTAGTTAAATTAAACCCCCCTAATTAAAGTCTTTCCGCCACTAGCTTGAGCTGAGGCCTGCGCCTGACTTTTGTGCATGTCAGTTCCGCGAGATTACCTCTTGGTTTGTCTCAGGATTCCCATGCGGTAGCCTAAGTCGGGATTTATTTTGGCTATGCCGAGGATTACACCCCAACTACCAAATATCGTACCGGTAATGGTGCATCCGAGTAGTAAATCACTTTTGATATTTGCGCCGATGAGGAATAGCTCACCATTCCAGAGGTGATCCACTACCCCAAACAATGCACCACCACAGAGTAACAGCACTAGCCAAAAACCAGCAGGGCTGCTATCTCCCTTGAAACGCCAAACAATGGACGAGAGTATGGCTGTAATCAATGGTATAGTGTAGCAAACCACTTTTTACATCTCCACTTTTGATAATACTTTCTTATATTTAAATATTACTCTGAGAAAATTATTTTTTTGTGCAAAAATTCTTAAGCAAGCGATACAAAGAACGTCAAGGTTGGGAGACAAATGAAAATGGAGGAAAAGTTCGGACTCAAAGTTGAATTGAGTGAGAGTCAAAGAAAAAGGAAAGCCGAGTTGCTATCTACGCCAGTTGAGGCGGTCGATTTAACAAAAGTTCATGGCATAAGCGAGCTTGTTAAAGCATATGGCGAGAGCTCGATACAAGCCCGCAACATCGGCATGTGCGCCGAGGTTTACGAAAACATGTTACTCGATAAAGTCAGGCCAACGATATTGCTCGGCGTCGCAGGCCCGCTAATAGCTGGCGGCCTCAGGAAGGTACTCCGCGATATGATCGAATTCGGGATAGTCGATGCGGTGGTGTCGACGGGCGCCATCCTTTACCAAGACCTCTATCAGGCGAGGGGGTACAAACACTACAAGGGTAATCCCGAAGCCGATGATGCCGAACTCCGCGACCTCCTCATTGATCGAATTTACGACACCTATGTAGACGAAGAGAAATTTTGGGAATGCGACACTTTCATCGCGAAATTTGCAGAAAAACTCGAGCCCAGACCATACTCGAGCAGAGAATTCCTCTATTTGCTTGGCAAGGAGCTTAAAGATGAGAATTCAATCTTACATACAGCGGCAAAACATGATATTCCAGTTTTTTCGCCAGCGCTCAACGATAGCAGCATTGGCATAGGTTTGACTCAATATTATCATTGGAGAAAGATGAATGGAAAGAAGCACATGATCATAGATACGATCCGCGACAATTACGAGCTGACGCAGATCGTCGTGAAGTCTAAGAAGACAGCAGCTATCTACATTGCAGGTGGGGTACCGAAAAATTTCATAAACGATGCGGTCGTGATGGCATATATTTTCAACATCGATACGGGCGGGCACACGTATGCGTTCCAATTGACTACGGATGCACCTCACTGGGGAGGGCTCAGTGGAAGCACGCTCAAAGAGGCCACATCTTGGGGGAAAATATCAAAAAAAGCCACCAAGGCAACTGCATACGTTGAACCAACAGTTTCGTTGCCACTGGTCGTCGGGAGTGTGCTGCAGGTGGAGTATTGGAAGGATCGGAAACGGCTCGTATTCAACTGGGATGATGACATGTTGAAGTCAATTGAAATTGGTGGCCCGGTAAATCCAAAGGGCTAAAAATGTAGGGTCTACATGCAAAAAATAACGCGCATCAGTTTAACGTTGCCACAGGAACTTCTTGAAGAATTAGATCGAATGCTCAAAAATGAAAAATACGCGAGCCGCTCTGAATCCATCAGGGACGCTTTGCACGATTTTTTGACCAACTATAAATGGCGTCAGGGACTCAAGGGTAGACAAATCGGAATAATTGTAGTGATATATAAGCACGATGTCCGCGGTTTGACGGACGCTTTGGTGGACATTCAACATGCTAGTCGGGCAAACATAAGCGCTGTCCAGCACATCCACATGGATCGAAAGCATTGCCTCGAAACCATCGTCGTCAAAGGTCAAGCTGAAAAAATTCGTAAACTTGTAGATAAATTAGGAGCGTTGCGTGGAGTTAAGCAGGCGAAACTTGTGGTGGCGTAACATGAAATTGCGCGAATTATTGGAGCAACTAAACAACCTCAAATGCATCCCTCGTACCGGCTGGCTGTTGTGCAATGTTTCACTCAACCAGGTAGAGGATGTTGCCCAGCACACGTTTGATGTCGTCGTGATCACGTTTTTGCTCGCCAATGAGCTTGAGCACAAGAAGCTGAACCTAGAGCGAGCGCTTGGCATGGCAGTTATGCACGATTGGGCAGAGGCATCGGTCGGCGACTTTCCTAACACGGCGCTGAAGTACTTAGAATCACCTGATATCAAGAAACGCATGGAAAAAAGCGCACTTGAGGAACTTTTCATAGGGCTAAAAAATAAAGAAAAGTGCATGAAACTTTGGCATGAGTACTGTGAAAAGCGCACCATCGAGTCTAAAATTGTCCATTCGGCCGATTACCTTTCTATGCTTGTCCAAGCGCTCAAATATCGAGAACGTGGTAATCGATCGCGTCAACTTGATAGACTTTGGCGAGCGGTCAAGAGTGATTTGGCGCCGTATGCGGCGGAGTTTAAACCTGTGAGAGAACTCGTGGCAGAGTTAAGTGAACTACCACCCTTTGAAAAGGGTGGCTTCTGAGGTCGGACATTGAACGACA
>CAZLQN010000022.1:0-12679 GCA_964561735.1 Hadarchaeota archaeon (SeqCode)
GCCCTCGGGCATGACTTTTTTCCCAAACCTTTCCTCGATCGCCTCGACGAATCCGACTTCGCTGAGCACCTCGAAAGACGTCAGGTGGTCCGCTCCACGGTTTGCTGTGGCGTGCGACAGTCCCATCGATTTCTGCGCGCGCCCGTCCTGTGCCGGCTCGTCCATACCTTTCACAACCATCGTGAACCGCGCCGCTTTTTTGCCGAACCTCTTCGCGAACCTAGCTGTCCCCTCGGCGAGCTTTGCACCGAAGCCCTCGCGCCTGGCGATCTTCTCTATACATTCGACGATCGCTTCTGAATTTCCCCACTTCAATTCTATGCCATCGGTGTCCTTCGATGTCAACAGGCCGCGTTCGTAGCACTCCATCGCGAAGGCGATCACTGCACCGCACGAAATGGTGTCCAGCCCATAGAGGTTGCAAAGCCTGTTTGCGTGGAGGAGTCCTTCGAGGTCGGCATTCCCGCAACGGCCACCCAAGCTCGAAAGTGTTTCGTACTCGACCTTCCCCTCCGAGAGCGGTTCAGCGCCGGGCACCCGCACGAAGTTCTCGCAGCGGAGCGGGCAGCAGAAACACGCGCGGTCCTTGACCTTAAACTCACTGACCAACCTCTCTCCACCGATCTGTGCCGCATGCTCGAAGACGCCGCTCTGGAAGTTTCGAGTGGGGAAGCGCCCGATTTCGCTCATGAGCTCGACCAGGATCGATGTACCGTACTTGGTCGTCGATGCGGAGAACTTGTGCAGGAGCAGCCTCTTGCGTGCTGCGCTCGCGAGGCGCTCGAATCGATCGAGGGCAGCGACTTCTAGGTCTAGACCGCCCCGCACGGCTATCGCCTTCATCCGCTTCGAGCCCATCACCGCGCCCAATCCCGTGCGTGCCGCGGCGCGATAGTTTGTCATTATGCATGCGAAACGGACGAGATTTTCCCCAGCTCGACCGATGGAGGCGACTTGGGTATCTTTTTCGTGCTTTTCCTTCAGCGTCCTCTCGGTTTCTAAAGTCGATTGACCCCAGAGTGGTTTGGCATCCATGAGCTCGGCCTTGCCATCCTCCACGAAAAGATAAACAGGTTTGGATGAACGCCCCCGAATGATGATCACATCGAACCCAGCGTACTTGAGTTCAGATCCCCAGTGCCCGCCGGAGTTCGCCTCGCCATAGAGCCCCGTCAACGGCGATTTTGCCGCGACCTCATATCGCCCGCTCTGTGGCCAAATCGTACCATTCAACGGGCCTACAGCGAAGACTAGTACATTGTCAGGGCCGAGAGGATTTGTGCCCGGCTTGATGAGATCGAAAAGCAATCTGGCGCAGAACCCATTGCCGCCTATGTAGCTCCTTGCAAGATTTTTGTCGAGCTCCTGTGATGCGATTTTTCCTCGAGTAAGGTCTACTTGAAGCACGCGCCCAGCGTAACCGTAAAGCGTTGAAGGGTTTTTCATCCTATCATCCGCTTCGCGTGTTATAGAGCGGGCAATAGATTTTTGATCTCCCAGTCCATGACTTGAGCCCTATAAGCTTGCCACTCCTTGCCCTTGATATGTAAGAAGTGCTCAAAGAGATGATCGCCGAGTGCCTTTCTCATCATCTCGCTCTCCCTCATGCAATCGAGTGCCTGCCCCAAGTTCTCCGGCAACGAGTCTATCCCCGAGGCCTTCCTCTCCTCGACGCTCATGTGGAAGATGTCCTTCTCAACCGGCTCCAGCGGCATAATTTTGTTTTTGATGCCCTCCAGCCCGGCTGCGAGCATGACGCTGAATTGTAGGTACGGGTTGCCCGCTGGGTCTGGGTTGCGAAGTTCGATCCTAGTCTTTGGACCTCTCCCAGCTGGTACTCTGATGTACGCGCTTCGGTTTCGGTTCGCCCAAGAGATGTACACGGGCGCTTCGTAACCGGGCACCAATCTCTTGTAGGAGTTTACGGAAGATGCCAAGATTGCGCAAATATCTTTTGCATATTTCAGAAGGCCACCGATAAAGTACAAAGCATTCTTGCTAAGTTGATAGTCTCCTTTAGGATCATAGAAGACGGATTTCCCGTCTGTGGTCACGAGTGACTGATGAACGTGCATTCCAGAGCCATTGATGCCGAATATCGGCTTGGGCATGAATGTTGCGTAGAGGTCATGTTTGTAGGCGATGGTTTTTGTCACATATTTCATCATCGCCACCCTGTCTGCAGAAGAGATAGCATCAATATATTTGAGGTCAATTTCGTGTTGCCCAGGTGCGACTTCGTGATGAGAGGCTTCGACCTCAAAACCCATCGCGTCTAGATATGTCACTATTTCTTTTCTGACGTTATCGCCGCGGTCTTGCATGAGGTCAAAATAGCCACCGAAGTCCGATGGTTTCGTCGTTGGATCTCCGTTTTCGTCGAGCATCATGAAAAAGAACTCGTACTCCGGGGCCGTGTTGAAAACATATCCCATCTTCTTGACTGTTTCCACGAGTTTTTGCAGGGTGTATCTTGGATCACCGTCGAACCTGGTGCCCTCGTGGTCGTAGACATCACATACCAATCGGGCGGTCTTGAGGCTGTCCTGCGTCCAAGGCAATATTGTAAAAGTTTTTGGGTCAGGCATTAGACGCATGTCTGACTCTTCGATGGTGGCGTAGCCCAACACAGACGAGCCGTCAAAGAACACGCCTTCGTCGAGAGCTTTTTCCAACTGAGTTATAGGAATGGTGACGTTTTTCACGGTGCCCAAGATGTCCATGAACTGCATCTGGATAAAATTTACTTCTTCCTTTTCAACTGTTTTCAGAACTTTTGTCTTCAGGCTCTCCATCTCATCCCCTTTTGGCAATAAACCTGCGCTGTATTTAAACTTTCAGCAATAGTGGGAACGATATCTACTCAAGTGTATATTTTCGTGGGTAGCGATGGCGGTGATGCGCTACTTTCTCTGAATTGGTTTCAACTCTCTAACCACGCGTTCGACCGTCGCAACGGCGCTGCCCAAGTATCGTTTCGGGTTCGTGAGGGCGTCGATGTCTTTTTCGGAAAGATATTTTTTGACCTTCGGCTCTTGAAGAAGCGCTTCTTTCAGCGAGAGATTTTTTCTTATCGCCGTCATGCTGCAATTTCTCAAGACAGAATGTGCGACTTGCCTGTTCATTCCCCGCTTCGTCAGCTCGATCATCACGGCTTCAGCCATATTCAGGCCGCGGGTCATTTGCAGGTTTCTCTCCATTCGCTCGGGGCGTACGACGAGCCCTTCGAGGACATTGCGGGCCGTCCTGAGTATTTCGTCTGTGAGAAGGAAACATTCGGGCAATAGCACTCGCTCGCAGGAGGAGTTCGTCAGGTCGCGTTCATGTTCGATTGTGATGTTCTCGAGCGCTGCTTGTACGTTAGCCCGGAGGATGCGAGCTAAACCGCAAATTTTTTCACATCTTATCGGGTTGCGCTTCTGCGGCATGGTGCTGCTTCCGACTTGACGGGCGCCGAATGGCTCCTCGACCTCGCCGATCTCCGTGCGCTGCAGGTTCCGCACCTCGTTAGCAATTTTGTCGATGGTGCTTGCCAAAAGTCCTAGGAATGAAATGAGTTCAGCAAATCTGTCGCGCTGAAGTATTTGGTTTGAAGCAAAGGCGCTCGAAAGTTTTAGATCCTTCATGACGAATTCTTGGATCTGTAGTCCTTTACCACCCCAAGCTGCGCCCGTGCCCACAGCTCCGCTCATTTTACCGACCAAGATGCGAGGTTTGAGTTGCTCAAGGCGCTCGATGTGGCGCGCGAGCTCGCATGCCCAGATTGCGAACTTCAAGCCGAGCGTCGTGGGCACGGCATGCTGGCCGTGCGTGCGACCGACCATGATGGTGTTTTTGTGTTTTGCAGCTCGCTTGAGCGTGATGCCTAGAAGCTTTCGCACGTCACGCTCGATTATCGTGATGGCATCCCGAATTTGAAGAGTGGTAGCAGTGTCGAGGATGTCGTTGCTCGTAGCACCGAAGTGGACGTATCTTCCGGCATCGCCGCTCACCTCCGCGAGGGCGAGCACCACCGCCATGGTCTCGTGCTGCACCTCCTGTTCGAGCTTGAATATTCGTGCGACCTTGACGTATTTTGTCGAGGCCTTTGTTGCGATCTTTGCAGCAGAGTTCTTCGGGATGATCCCGACTTTACTCAAAGCTTTCGCGAGGGCCGCTTCGACATCGAGCATTCGCTGATACCTAGCTTCGAGCTCGAAGATTTCACGCATCTTTTGGCTGCCATAGCGCTGCTCGATCGGATGGACTGGCATTCAGCACCCGATAGGATAATTTTTTGCGCAACAATAAAGCTTTGTGGTTCAATATCTTCTTCTAAAATTATTGTAGCCCCTCAACCTGATGCTTGATGCTCCGCGCGATTTCGGTGCCGATGTAAGGCACTCGTGCCAGTTCTTGCTCAGTGGCCCGCTTGATGTTCGCGAGCTTTCGGTATCCTGCTTTGAACAAGCTCCGTCCGCGCACCCGTCCAATCCCCCGCAACTGTACCAGCGCGAGCAGCTCTTCTTTAATTCCGTATCGCACTCGCTCCTGCAAGCTGCGCAACATCGGCATTACCTGTCCGACTTTGAAAAGTTTCGCGAGTTCGTAGGTCGAGTGCAGCAACCACTCAGCGACTTCAGCATTCCGTCTGATGTCTCCCGCGCCGACGCCAAATTGTTCGTGGATGTCGTCTTCGTACGCCTCGTTCAGCCACACCTGGAGCATTCGTACGGTTTTTAGCTCGGCCAAGAAATACTCGTACTTCTCTAGCTCTGTCCACTGATCCGGAACAGGCGTGAGAAATTCGGTCACATGGTCAGCGGCGAAGAGATCGAGGTCGGCGTAGTCCTTGCTGCGCAGGTAGAGCAGCTCCATGTCAGGGGTATGGCAGATCAGATGCAAGAAGCCGAGCTCAGTGGGTTCTGTGATTTTAGTTTGTTTAAGACCATCGCGCAACACAACTCCGGACATGGGATCGATGTAGAGCATGGATACGCGCTCGCCAAATGGAGTGGCTGAGAGGCGCTCTCCATGCTGAGCGATCATACCTTCCTCCTTCAGAAAATCGAGGACTTGCTCGACGACGTTGGCAACTCTGCTGGCGCTGTATTGGTAGGAGAAGAAAGTTTGCCCTATAAAATCTAGCATGCTTTTCAGGCTCGTGACATATCCGGATGCGATCGAGGCAAGGACATGAGAACGAAGCGCGGGTTCCGTGGCCAGCTTCGATGTTATGCGCTCTGGCTCAGCGCGTATGAAATCTTCGAACAGAGCATCGCGTTCATCTTCAGTTTTTGCGACCAGCACAGCCTCGCCATATTTGTCGTACTTCGGCCGCCCAGCCCGCCCGGCCATCTGCTTGTACTCAAGCACAGAGATGTTTCGTGATCCAAATGGTGGATCGTAGCGTCGGTAATCTCGAATCACCGTCCTCCTCGAGGGCAAGTTGACGCCTGCGGCGAGCGTCGGCGTAGCTGAGATTACTTTTATCAGATTTTTTCTGAATGCATCTTCGATAGTCTTTCTTTGGGCGTGATGGAGCCCAGCGTGATGAAAAGCAGTGCCTTGGCGCACGCATTCGGCCAGCAACTTGCAAGTTCGAGTGGGCTCACCGAGGGCGCTTTCGATCGATCGGGCAGTTGTCGTCAGAGATTCGCGCTCCTTTTGTGACAGCAACTTTTGGATGTCTTTAGACGCGGCGATCGCGACGGCCTGAGCAGAGCGCCGCGTGCCGACGAAGATGAGCGCTTGCCCACCATCGCTGACCGTATCCGCGGCAAGCGCCGTGAGTTCGTCCCTCACCTGAGCCCCAACAGTTCGAGAAGTTTTGTCAGAAAACTCTATTTTTCCTTGACAGTACACTCCTTCCCTGAGAGGCACCGGGCGCCACTCGCTCGTAACAAGCTCGGCTTCGAGCCAATCGGCGATCTCGTTTGAATTCTGAATCGTGGCGCTCAACGCGAGCACTTGCAGCTTTGGGTTGAGCTGGCGCAGTCTAGCGGTGAGTACCTCTAGGGTTGGTCCTCGCCCGGGGTCGTTGATCAGGTGAACTTCATCGAGCACAACTACAGATATGGCCGAGCCCAACCATTTTGCGCGATGGCGGAGGAGCGAATCCACTTTTTCGGACGTGGCGATCAGGATGTCGAACTGCGCGAGCTTTGGGCCAGCGGTGTCAAAGTCACCTGTACTTATTCCGACTTTCACCCCGAGCGGTCCGTACTTTTCCTTGAACTCGTCGTACTTCTCGTTCGCCAATGCCCGAAGAGGCACCACGTAGAGGCACCTGCCGTTATCATTGAGCACAGATTTTAGCATGCAGAGTTCTGCAACGAGAGTCTTGCCTGCGGCGGTGGGGATCGCCAGCACGAAGTTCTTGCCGTTGAGGGCGCCTTTTTTCACAGCATCGACTTGCGGGGGATAAAGTTCGGATATCCCAGACTTTTTTATTACATCGCTGACCTGCTGCGGCAACCCGTATTTTTCACAGAGCTCGTCGATTCTCACGTGAACACCATCAATAATTAGTTCTAGATACAAATAATTAGGGGAGATTATGAGTGTTGTATCGGCTGCATACAGGGAAATTTTACAGCAGATTTCAACGGACAAAATCGTTGATGTGCACGGACTAGCTAAGGCAAAAATCCGCGTTTGTCGAGAATTCGGTTTAGCGAAACCACCGAGCAACTCGGAACTCTTGGCATCTGTGGCAGCTGAGGAGAAACACAAAGTCCTTCGGTTGCTCAAGCTGAAGCCCGTGCGTTCGATTTCTGGTGTCTCAGTCATCACAGTAATGCCCAAACCGTATCCGTGTCCAAAGGATGAGCCGTGCATCTACTGCCCAGGTGGCCCTAGCTCTGGAACACCGCAGAGTTACACGGGACACGAGCCCGCTGCGATGCGAGCAGTTCAACACAACTTCGATCCGTATCAGCAAGTTAAAAGTAGAATAGAGCAACTCAGAGCGATAGGACATGAAGTTGACAAAGTCGAGTTGATAATCTTCGGTGGCACGCTGACCGCATACCCTCGAGAGTACCTTGAGCGGTTTGTGGCACAGTGCTTAAACGCGATGTCTGGCGCCAACGCAACAACGATAGAAGAAGCCCAGCTTGCGGCAGAAAGCGCGCCGATCAGAAATAGCGACATCGCGCTCGAGACAAGGCCAGACTACTGCAAGGAACCGCAAGTTGACCTCATGCTCCGCTTAGGTGCCACGCGGGTCGAACTCGGGGTGCAGACGGTCTACGACGATATCTACGAGCTTGTGAATCGCGGACACACGATTGAAGATGTTGTGGAAGCGACTCGAATAGCGAAGGATGCGGGATTTGCTATAACATATCATGCGATGCCTAACTTGTTTGGCTCTAACTACGAGAGAGATTTGAACGCATTTAAAATGTTTTTTGAGGATGAACGATTCAAACCAGATGCACTAAAGATTTACCCAACTTTGGTCATGAAAGGAACAAAGCTTCATGAGCTATGGCAACAGGGCAAGTACAAACCGTATCCATTTGAAAAAGTTGTGGATCTTATCGCTGAAGTTAAAAAAATAGTGCCCAAGTGGATTAGAATCCAACGTATTCAGAGAGATATTCCATCCGATTTGATCGTCGATGGAGTTAAACGTGGCGACCTTAGAATTTTGGTCCAAGAAAAATTAGCGCAAGAAGGTGCTCGATGCAAATGTATACGTTGCCGAGAGGTTGGGCACATCGATTATAAGCAAAATATAAAGCCGGATAAAAAAAATATCAAGCTTCAGATCGAAAGATATCGCGCAAACGAAGGTGAAGAGCTATTTTTATCATTTGAAGATATCGAAAAAGATATTCTCATTGGTTTACTTAGGCTCCGCCAACCATCAGAAAAAGCGCATAGGTCAGAGGCTAAAACAACTAGGGCGATGTTGGTGCGAGAATTGCATGTTTACGGGCAGTTGGTCCCAGTTGGTGAGAAGGTCGAGGAAGGATGGCAGCATCGCGGCTATGGAGCCAGATTGATCGAAGAAGCAGAACGCATTTCTCGGGAGGAGTTCGACGCGCATAAGGTCATCGTTCTTGCGGGCATAGGCACGAGGAACTACTATCGACGCTTCGGATACGAGCGGGATGGCCCCTATATGGTGAAGGAGCTGGGCTGATGCGTCCACTCAACCTGATCGTGCTCGGCACCGCCGGCGCAGGCAAAAGTGCGCTGACCGCGGCTTTCGGCAAGTGGATCGAACAAAACACCGACCAGAAGGTAGCATACATCAATCTAGACCCTGGGTGCGACTTCGTTCCATTCGAGCCGGACTTCGACATCCGCGACTACTTCACGATCGCCCAGATAATGCGCGAAGAAAATCTCGGACCGAACGGGGCGATGGTCAGAGCATCCGAGTTGCTCGAGCAGAAAGTGGGGGAATTCTCAAGATTGATAAACGAGATCGAAGCCGATGCCAGGCTCATAGATACTCCGGGGCAAATGGAAGTTTTTCTTTTCCACGGGGGTCCTGAGATAGCCAAGCTCATGAGAGGCGTGACGATATCGCTCTTCTTGACCGATGTGGAGGTCACGGCGAAGGCGACTGGGCTCGTGTTCACCCGCTTGCTCGGGCTGTCGATAGGACTCAGATTGGGGGTGCTGGCAATCAGCGTCCTGAACAAGATAGACTTGGCGAAGAACAAATTGGCTGATATCGATCGCATGCTCGCAGACGTGGAGCTTATGAATGAGCGAGTGGTGAAGGAGAGTTCAGGGGTGATGATAGATCTGACTTTGGGATTATCAAAGATTTTGCCAGAGTTCTTGCCAGCTGCTAGGCTGGTGAAGGTGAGCGCAAAAACAGGCGAGGGTATGCAGGAGCTCTACGATATCGCGCACGAGATCTTCTGCGCGTGCGGCGACCTCACATAGGTTCAGACGATCTCAAAACTTTTACAAACGGCTCTTCAGGTTCATCCTTCACCGTGCTGTGCACGATGAATGTCTCGGTTTCTCTCACCCCTTTCAGGCCATGTATCTTTTTGACCAAGCTCGTCAGCTCCTTGCTGTTCCTCGCTCTAACTTCCAGGATTGCGCTGTATCTACCGAAGAGACGGTAGAACCCAGAGACCTCGTGGAACTTCTTGATCGCGTCTTCGTTCTTCTTTCTGAGCATTGTTCGTGGGTCTTCACGTAGAAACACGTAGGCCTTTGTCGCCAGACCGAATTTCTCCGGATTCAGCTTGGGTGTGAACGAGTTGATTATCCCCGCTTCTTTGAATTGAGTGATTTTTTTGGCGACGGTTTGCCTAGTGGTTCCGACTTTCTTTGCGATTTGATGGACAGGTTGCTTACTGTCTTCTATCAGCTGAAGCAGTATTTCTTTGTCCAATTTTTTCATTTCTATCCTTAACATTTTGTTAACAGAAATACTTAAAAACTTAACGTTTTAAATGAAGTGGGGATGAGGATGGAACAAGGGCTAAAAGAGGTCCTTAAAGCAGTGACGAAGTTACGCAGCCAGCCGAACGTCTGGCGCCCCACCTACAAGCAACTTCGCTGGGAATCAGAAAAATATGGAGTCCGTACTAAGTGGGGCAACATCGTATTCCACACTATGGTTAAACACAGGATTGCCCCATTAACGGTGCACATTGGGAGCCCTGACGTTAGGCAAAGGAACCCAACCGCAAAGCAAGAGGAGCTCCTGAAGAAGCTGCCACAAACCCTGAAACTCGTCCACGCTTACATGAAAAGAGCCCCCTTCGTCTGCATCGAGCGCACGATGGGTGAGTCAGAGTTCACCCCCCATTGCACGTTTTTCATATCTACGCAGCTAAAGGAGATGGTGCGCATCGCCTATGCCTGGGCAACGTTGCTTGCACCACCCAAGAAAAAACCAAGGGGGCCGAAGTTCTACTTTGTCATGATCCCAGAGTGGCAGGCCAAGGACATGCAGACTCTAGTATTTCCCGAAGTAGGGGTCACCTACGCGCTGGGCACGAACTACATCGGTGAGTGCAAGAAGGCTTTCTTACGTATGGCGATGTGGCATGCAAAAAAGCGCGGGATGCTGGGGTTACATGCGGGCTCCAAGATAATTCGCGCGAGGGACGCAAAAACCGGAAAGATCAAGGAATACGGTGCTCTCATCTTTGGCCTAACCGCAACTGGCAAGACGACTCACACCTGCCATGATCACGACTTGAAAGGGCCCGGGGAGGGGGTCAAAATAGTCCAGGATGACGTAGTTTTCATGAAATCAGATTGCTCCGCACTAGGGCCCGAGAAAGCGTATTATTTAAAAACAGAGGGGCTGAACCCAAAAACTCAGCCTTTGCTTTACCAAGCGGCGACCAAGCGCAACACAATTTTGGAGAATGTGATGGTGGACTATCGTGGAACAGTCGACTTTGACGACCAAGCGCTTACGGGCAACGGGAGGGGGGTAATCCCGCGAGAGAATTTCCCCAAGCAATACGTAAGCGAGGGGCTCGATCTTCCGCCCGTCGAGAGGCTGGATGGGCTTCTCATCTTCATCATAACAAGGAGAAACACCGTGGTACCAATCGTTTCAAAGCTAACCCTCGAACAGGCCGCGGCAGCCTTCATGCTTGGTGAGTCTGTAGAAAGCACGGGTGGCGATCCCAAGAGAGTTGGGGAGTCAGTCAGGGTAGTTGGGACAAATCCATTCATCATCGGAGATGAGTCTGAGGAGGGCAACAGATTTTATGAATTCATCAAAAAGTACCCCGCCAAAGTTCGGTGTTATCTCTTAAACACGGGTGGCGTCGGAGAAATAATGGAGAAAGCTGCGGATGGTACTAAGATCATGAAACAAAAAGCCCTGCGCGTTGAGATTCCGGAGATGGCATCGATTATAAGAGGCATTGCTCGAGGCACCATCAAATGGGAAAAGGAACCTAACTTTGGAACTCCCGTGCCAAAAAAAGTTGAAGGCGTCGACATAAAAAAATTCGATTTATCCAAATTTTACTCCGAGGGGCAAATCAAAGCATACGTGAGCAAGTTGAAACAGGAGCGCGTGGAATGGCTTAGCCAGTTCAAAAAATTAAATTCAGCAATCATCAATGCGTTCAATCAGAAAAACTCGTAGAGGTTCTTGAATATCTCTTTTAGTTCCTTTGTCTGATCAACGTATTTTTCTAGTCCACCCTTGTACCTCAGGGCATAGATGATTCGTATCGGCAAAAATTTTGAGAGGACCACTGCGCTCGCCCCGAGGAGGAGTTTGACGCTGGCTGCACCGCCAGTATAGTTTATCACGATGTCGTCCCCTGGCTTGACATGCTTTATTATTTTACCTATAGCTTCGCCGACGGATTTTGGCTCGAAAACATTGCATTTCTGGAACACTACTTTTGTGTTGGTCTTTTCAGCAGCTTTTCTCACGGCGTCTTCATTTTTCTCGGTATAACCGAACGGGGACGCGACGAGTTCCATTTGATATTTTGAACACAGGATGTAAGTGATATCCGGTTTTTCCTTTTCGAGGGCGAATATTGCAGTAGCTGGAATCTCCCCAAGACCTTGTATAAGGACTTTCATTAATACCCAGTTCCATTTAATCGTTATGCGTTTAAAGCCTTTTTTATCGATGTTCAAAGATTATCGATTTAAGCATGGCAAACATCAATTTTATGGTGCTTGCGTGTCTGGCTACAAAGGCAAAGCTTTGAAGGCTCTGAAAGCTGTTCGCGCCAAAGTTGGAGATCGGCTGAGGGTGGAAAAGCCTGGCCAAATTCACGAGGGGATTTTAATGCCACGCACCGAGCTGGGCGATCAAAATCACTTGGTGATAAAGCTCGATAGCGGCTACAACCTCGGGGTCAGGCTCACGAGGGATGTGAAGGTCCGCAAGATAGCTGTCGGGAAGGCGCCGAGGATGGGTTTGCCACCCATCGCATTCAAACCTGACCCGAGCAAACCAAACGTGTCAATATTGGGCACCGGGGGTACGATAGCTAGCCACGTGGACTACCGCACCGGCGCGGTTTATCCCGCCTTCACTGCGGAGGAGCTGTACAGCGCCGTGCCGGAGCTCGCTAATTTGGCCAACATCAAAACCTCGGTGGTCTGCAGCGTTTTCAGCGAGAATATGAGTCCTCAACTCTGGGTGAAAATCGCTCGGGCGGCTGCGAGGGCGATAAATGGAGGCGCGCGAGGTATCGTCATCGCTCACGGGACCGACACGATGGGATACACCGCGGCAGCTCTGAGCTTCGCGTTGAAAGGCGTCTTCAGACCGGTGGTGCTCGTCGGGTCGCAGCGCTCCTCCGATAGGCCGAGCAGCGATGCAGCTCTAAATTTGCTGAGCGCGGTATCCGTCGCGGGAAAGTCGGACATAGCGGAGGTCTGTGTCGTCATGCACGGCTCCACCGAAGATGATTTCTGTTTGATCCATCGCGGGGCAAAGGTCAGGAAATGTCACACAAGTCGCCGCGATACTTTCCAGACGATAAATGATCTTCCTATAGGGATGGTCAAGGACGGCGAGATAATCCAGCTCAGCGATTACAATAAAGCAAAACAGGATGGCAAAGTTGCGGTCGATGCAAAATTTGAACCGAGGGTAGCGCTAGTCAAAGTTTCACCAGGAATCCAGCCCAAGACGATCGACTCTCTTCTCAGAGCGGGATGCAGAGGCATCGTACTCGAAGGGACGGGTCTCGGCCACACACCGGAGGTCTTATTCCCG
>CAZLQN010000023.1:0-12487 GCA_964561735.1 Hadarchaeota archaeon (SeqCode)
GAGTTAGAATTTTTTTGTTTGATGTGGCTTGGAATGGATTTATTGAACAACCTCCATCCAATCTAAACATTAATTTGTTTGTCCACAAATCTTTAGCTGGGCCCGTAGCCGAGCCTGGATAAGGCGTTGGCCTTCGGAGCCAAAGATCGTGGGTTCGAATCCCACCGGGCCCGCCATAAACCTTTTTCTTGAGTGTGCACTATTTCTGTAGGGGTTGAACTTGAAGGCTATCTTGTTCATCGGCGACGGCATGGCGGATCGTCCAGTCGCGGCGCTCGGAAATCGCACGCCGCTCGAAGCCGCGAGAAAACCAAACATGGATGAAATCGCGAGGCGCGGCATCTCGGGTGAGATGTACACAATCGCGCCCGGCGTTCCACCTGGGAGTGACACCGCACATCTGGCGTTGCTCGGATACGATCCTTACGAGGTCTACACTGGTAGGGGGCCATTCGAGGCCGCCGGAGCCGGCGTAGACTTGCGGCCGGGGGACATCGCCCTCCGGGCTAACTACGCTACCGTGGATGACGCTCTCGTCGTAAAGGACAGACGAGCTGGACGCATCCAGGGGACGAAACCACTCACCGACGCCGTAGGGCAGATCAAACTTTCGGGTGCACAGTTTATCTTTAGAAGTACTGCTAGCCATAGAGCCGCCTTAGTCCTGCGGGGAACGGGTTTATCGTATGAGGTCACGGACTCAGATCCTCACGAGATCGGGAAAAAAATTCTTCAGGTAAAACCTCTCCTTCGGCCATCTGAAGATATGGAGTTGGCACGTGCGATCTTGGCGGGAGGCGTGCGTAAGTATCTCGGACGGAGGCGAGGTGCAAACAAAACGGCGAAATTGCTCAACGATTTCTCGCGCAAATCTTACGAGATTCTAAAAAATCATCCCCTCAACAGAGAGCGCGTGATGAAGGGATTGCTCCCGGCGAATTACATACTGCTTCGTGGCGTCGGTATCGCGCCCCACCTCAAACCATTACGGGAGAAATTCGGCATAACCGGCGCATGCGTGGCTGCCGCCGCTTTAGTGAGAGGAGTATGTAGGATGGCGGGCATGACCGTCATCGACGTCCCCGGAGCAACCGGCAGCGTGGACACTGATCTCAACGCCAAGCGCGAGGCGGTGCTGCAGGCACTCAAAACGAACGATCTCGTGGTGTTGCACATCAAAGGTTTCGACGAAGTGAGCCACGATGGAAACGCTCCTGCAAAAGTTCAGTTCATCGAGCGCGTCGATGCAATGCTTGGCTCGCTCATCGACGCTGCGGATTTCATCGCCCTGGCTATAGACCACACGACACCTGTCAGCGTGCGCGAACATACGGGCGACCCAGTGCCCGTGGCGATAGCTGGTCCGGGGGTACGCGCAGACGATGTTTCGGTCTATAGCGAGCGTGCAGCTGCAGAGGGTGGTTTGAGTAGAATTCTTGGCAAGGAGCTATTGCCGATCCTAGTCGACCTCATGGGGCGAAGCAAAAAATTCGGAGCTTGATTATCCTAGTATTCTCGAGGCTCTAGCTGCCAAATCGCTTTCGTGGGACAAACTGCGATGCATTTGCCTTCAGAAGTGCAAGCATCCGCATCGACCAACGCCGCCTTCCCTCTGACAAGTTTCAGGGCCTTTGCGGGACATATTTCATCTTTTAAATAGTGACTTCAGCTTGTCCGGCTCGACCACGCCGCGCTCCGTCACGATTGCAGTTATCAAATGAGCTGGGGTGACATCGAATGCCGGGTTCATGACCTTGACTCCCTTTGGGACCAATCTTTTTCCGCCGATGAATTCTACTTCTTGAGGATTGCGATGTTCTATTTGTATTTTACCACCAGTGGGTGTATCCATGTCGACACTCGTGGTTGGGGCGACGACGTAGAACGGCACGCGATGCTGCTTCGCGAGAACTGCTACGGTGTAAGTTCCAATCTTATTTGCTACATCACCGTTCGCTGCTATCCTATCTGAACCCACCATGACCAAGTCGACCAAACCTTGTTTCATCACGTGGCCAACCATGCTGTCTGTTATCACCGTGACGGGAATTCCATCGCGTTTTAGCTCCCATGCTGTCAAACGAGCTCCTTGGCACAGCGGGCGAGTCTCTGTGGCTATTACTTTTACACGTTTGCCCTGATCTCTGGCAGCGCGTATGACTCCCAAAGCTGTGCCATAGTCGACGCACGCGAGCGCTCCCGCATTGCAGTGCGTGAGCACCGTAGCTCCATCTTTTATAAAACGCGCGCCGTTTTTACCCATATTTTTATTAGTTCTGATATCTTCCTCCGCAATTTTTTGCGCCTCCATCACCACAGCTTTTGTCACTTCACGAACTCCACCCTTAGTTTTCAGCGCAACTTTCAGCACGCGATCGACGCCAACGAAAAGATTTACAGCCGTTGGCCTAGTTCGGCGAATTTTTCTAGCCGCATGATTCAGCTCACGCAATAAAACATCCTTGGTTTTTGCTCTGCTGTTCAACGCGGCCACGGCAAGGGCCATCGCCGCAGCTACGCCAAGCGCTGGTGCGCCTCTCACTTTCATCTCTTTGATGGCTCGAGCGATTGAATCAACGCTATCACATCTTATGAACTTCAATTTTTCTGGCAGGAGAGTTTGATCTATCAGAACCAAACTTTTTCCACGAAGCTCTAATGTGCGCATTTTTTACCTCCTCCTCAAGCACATACTTCTCTGAACATCGTACGCTAAAAGCAGAAGACCGAGCACTAGTCCTCCCCACGCGAGCCATGGTCTGTACTCGCTGATCATCGCAAACTGAAATCCGATAACTAAAATGCTCCAAACTATCAGCACCAATCCAATCGCTGCGCAATAAAAACGCATTTTTCACCACGATACCTTTCACGTTTTACTTTAAATAAAACTTGCACCAAAATACATCCGGGGTTCTATGATTATTCTCGCGCAGAGAGCTGCCGACCTAATAAAAAAACACCGCAACGATTCTATTTTATTAATTTCTCATATGGATGCAGACGGTGTCTGTTCTGCGGCGATAATTTCAAAGGCCCTCGACAGGATGAACATCAAACATCGAGTAAAATTTGTGCAGATGCTCTACCGCGAGACCATCGAAAAAATTGAGCCAGCCGATCTTACAATAATCACAGATCTTGGCAGCTCCCAACTTTCAGCTGTACAACAAAGATTCAATGGAGAAGATATGATCATAGCAGATCATCATCTACCCACCTCTGCGGAGGAATGGCCAGAACTCGTGCATATAAATGCTCATCTTTGTGGATTGGATGGCGTGCACGATGTGAGCGGGGCTGGGATGTCCTACCTGATCGCGAAAACTCTCGATCCAGGAAATATCGATTTGGCCGCTATAGCGATGGTTGGAGCAATCGGAGACATTCAAAATGCATGGGGAAAACTGCGTGGATACAACCGCCAAATTTTGCAGGATTGTATAAAATCAAACCTAGTATCCTGCCAAACCGACTTACTTTTATATGGGCGTCACACACGCCCTATTTTTAGGGCTCTTGAATATTTTACAGATCCACCGATACCCGGTGTCAGCAATTCTACAGCTGGCTGCATAACTTTACTTAAAGATTTAGATATTCCATTCAGAAATGGGCGCGACTGGAGGAGACCAACGGACCTCACAGACGACGAGAAAAGGAGACTTGCAACCGAGCTCATCGCTCGCGCTTTCTTGCACGTCCCAGAAGAACTAGTAAGCTATGTGCCTGGTTTGGTCATCGGTGAGACCTATACATTGCTAAAAGAAGATGAACGTTCCATGCTCCGCGATGTGGACGAATTTTCAACGTGCATAAACTCCACTGCTAGACATGAGCAACCGCTCATCGGATTCGAAATTTGCAAGGGTGATAGAAAGGTGTACTATCGCGCCATGCTCAACTTACTCAAGTTCCACCGAAGATGCATAGCTGAGGGGATGGGCTTCGTCGAACAAGAGGGGCTGATGCGGACGCCGCACGGCTATCTACAATATTTTGACGCCACTGGAGTTGTGAAAGAAACTTTCGTTGGGACGATAGCCGGTTTGGCCTTGGGCCAGAAGGATTGTGACCCGTACAAGCCTATCGCTGGTATCGTGAGAGAAAACGGTATGGTAAAAATTTCCGCGCGATGCTCAAAGTTGCTGTTTTTGAAGGGCTTGAATCTAGCTAGAGCGATACGCAGCGCAGCAAAAGCGGTCGGCGGCGAGGGCGGGGGGCACGCCGTGGCCTGTGGGGCGCAAGTAGAAGAGGGAAAAATTCTAGAGTTTCTACAAGAATTTGAAAATGGAATAATATCTGAACTTAGTCTATCCTCCATCCCACGAGTTTGACACCAATTTAATGCTTCGCCTTTCGCTTCTGTTACACGTGTAACAAACACGAATACTTTCGGTGCCCTCTCTCTCCACGAAAATCGCTTAAAAACCATCACTCATCGCTCGTTGGAGTCAAAATGAGAGAAGTGAAACTTTCAAAAGAATGGCTTCTAGAACTTTACTCAAAAAAACTCATGAGTTCAACTAAAATTGCCAAAATTTGTCATCTAAGCCACCGGACAGTTATCAACTATTTAAGAAGATATGGGATCCCCATAAGACCCAGTGGGTCAATTCCCCGAAGCAAAAATCCTCCACCAAATAATCAAGTTGAGCGAGCTTACATGTTGGGTCTATGCGCATCGGACGTATATGTTGGACGTCACTGGCGACAGATAAGGGTTCAATTAGGAACCTCGATCAGAGAAATGGTTGAGGTATTTAAAGATACTTGGAAAAGTTACTCTACTATTTGCGTCTATCCAGTGAAAAACAAGTTTAGTGCCTCAGTTGTCACGTGTATATCCCTCTTACATCCTAATTTTTCATTCCTTCTAAACGCCAAGGAAGCACTACCTGACAATCCAACGGCATTTTACGCTTACTTAGCTGGCGCCGTAGATGGCGATGGCAGTATAAGATTGGGCCCTCAGAAATACGGAGGGTCTATAAGACTACATAATACTGACCGCATCTGGTTAGAAAAAATAAAAATAAAACTTGAGTCATTAGGTTTTTACCCAACAATCCACGGTAAGAATGGCTACTTTACTCTGCACGTTGGTAAAAAACAAGATGTCTTGAGATTAGGACACACGTTAACGAAATTTATGAAACATGAGCTCAAGATAAAGAAACTCGAAAATTTGCTTAAACTGGTTTTACGCTAAGCTCTCTTCCCTTTTTTTCTTTCTTGCGCCTCAAACAATCTCATTATTTCTTTAATCGTCGCGGCTTCCTGAGGGCGCCGATCTTCTCTCACACGAATGAACCGGGGGAAGCGAAGCCCCAGCCCGCTCGTATGTTTCTCAGCTGGACTAACCTGAATTTCCTCAAAAGCCGTTTCGAATATAACCCTTGGCTCGAAGTACGCATCACAATCTATCTCGATATCAACCTCTGGATGCGGTTTGTTAAGCTGGATTTTTTTAAACATTTTTGTCAGCTCTTTTAAATCTTCATCCGTGTAGCCCGATCCGCATTTGGAAATAGTCTTAAATCTTCCCGTGCCCTCGTCTAAAGCTGCGAGCAAGTAGCTGCCGAAGAAACCCGCTCGCTTACCTTTACCGTACAATCCACCCACCACGACAAGATCAAGAGTTTCCAAGACAGGTTTCAATTTCAACCATACGAATTCTCGCCTGCCGGCGCGATAGTTTGCATTGAGGTCTTTCGCGAGCAGCCCCTCGTGCCCCATAGCCAGCGATTTGCTCATGAACTTCTGAATTTCTTCTTTATCGCCAGTGATTTCTTGTTCGACTATCATGATTTTGTCAGTAGGTTTTAGAATTTTTTCGAGCACCCCTCTGCGCTTCGTGTATGGTTCATCGAGCAAAGTTTCGCCATCGCTCAAAAGTACATCGAAGAAGTGTATCTCAACTGGTATTTGCTCGATTGTTTTTTTGATCTCGTATTTGCGACGACGCTTGAGCACCTCCTGAAATGGCATGGGCTTTCCAGTTTTTTTATCGATGGCGACAAGTTCCCCATCGAGGATGGCGCGCTTCGATTTCAGCGCACGGCGGATTGGGTCTATCAAGTCGGGAAACATGTTTGTATAATCTTCCATGCGCCGCGTGAACATCGTTATCTTGTCCCCGTCTTTGTGGGCTTGAATCCTTATCCCATCTAGTTTTAACTCGAACGCCGCTTTGCCGCCCATCCTCTCGAGAACTTCATCTATGCTCTCCGCCCGCTGGGCCAACATAGGATTTACAGGATGACCAACACTCAACCCGAGTTTCTCGAGACCTTTCTCCCCTCCAGATGCCGCGAATTTCGCCACCATAGCATGGTCGGTCGTCAGCATGTATGCATGTTCGACAGCATCTGGAGAAACTTTGAATGCTGTAGCGATTGCGTCTCGAAGCCTTCCTTCAGCGACGCCTATCCTTAAATCGCCCAACACCGTACGGGTGACATACTTTGCCTCGAGAGGAGCCGAGCTCGCGAGAAGTTCTGCGATCGCCGCTATTTTTTTGTCGACAGAGCCCTCGCCCGATATGTCTGGCAGTGCCCTCACATTCTCGAAAACTTTTTTCACCGTCAGACGTTCGGTGAAAAGGGTAACTTGCTTCTTTTTCGTGAGCAACTGCTTTGCAACTTCACCGAGATCTCCGATCTGTCTCATCAACTTGTCCACTTCAGATGAAGAATATCCAGACGCCTTGGCCACCGCCTTCTTGAGCTGTTGGAGTCCAACGCCCGTCTCCTTAGAAACGTAAGCTGGATTAGTTCTGCCCAATAAAAGTAGAACGACGCGTTCCATCTCCTCGCCCGGAGTTTTTTTCAACAAATCTACGATGACCTCGTTCTTTTGGAGATATGACGCCGTCTTCTCGAGCTTCTCAAAAGCTTCGGCCAAAATCGTGTACTTCACCGTTATCCCTAAAGTTCATTTGGTCACTCGCAATAAATCTTTTGAGAATATGATATTGCAAGCCATTCGAGTGTTCAAACAGCTACAATCAAATGACTTCACGTTGCTCGTCACGATAGAGCGATGGATGCGGCGCTATGAATTTGTACCCACCGACAGGTTACAAGCTTCTAACAAGCTATCGCCAAAGGACACGCTCTACTCCCTCGGGCGGCTGAATAAGTTCAAACTCGTGGTGCGACGGGCGGGCGGGCGAGTGGGCTACAAGTTATTGCCAGCTGGCAGCGACGCCTTGGTGCTGAAGTCGCTCGTGGACAATGGCATGCTCGAAGCATTCGGCACCCCACTTGGTATCGGGAAGGAAGCCGACATCTACGATGCGCTCGCACCAGACGGCACAAAGGTCGCCGTCAAGTTCAATCGCTTGGGCCGCACGAGCTTCACGCGCGCAAGGAGCCTTAGGCCTTATTCTTTGAAACACGACTGGATGTACATCTCTCGCAGAGCCGCATCTCGAGAGTTCGAAGCGCTACAAAAACTTTATCCCACCGTCTCCGTGCCTCGCCCAATAGCTTTGGACAGACATGTCGTAGTGATGGACCTAATCGACGGTGTAGAGTTAGCGAATGTCAAAAAAATACCTGGAGCAGAAAATGTATTGAATGAAATTATCGAAAACATCAAACGAACTTATCAACTTGGTATCGTGCACGCGGACCTAAGCGAACATAACATCGTGATCAAACCAGATGGCGATGTCCTCATCATCGACTGGCCACAATATTTGTCGGTACATCAAGCGCGTGCGGAGGAGATGCTCAGACGAGATATTGAAAACGTGCTGAAATATTTCAAAAGAAAATTTGGTGTGGTGCGTGACGCATCACAAGTGCTTAAATATATTATTGCTGGCCAGTAGGTTGATCTATCAGAACGTCGAACAGCATCTTGTTCTTTGGATCTATCTTGGCGACGAGCTGCCCCTTTGAGAAAATTCTTATCATACCATCCTCGCCAGAAACTGTAATTCCCCTCGCCTTAGTGGCCGCCGTCATCGCCGCCACAGCCTGATGCCTCGTCCCTAGACCATGTGGTATGTCGACGCTAGCATCTGCCGTCAGATAGCGACATGCCGCGACGACGTGGCCGGTATCATCTATTACAAATGCTCCATCCAAAAATGAAAACTTTTTTATGATTTCTCTATCCTTTGTATTGTTCACAAAAATTTGGTGCGCTTCAAATGGATTTGGAGCGAGCTCGCTAGAATTTCTCATCACAGCCTCGGCATCGCCGACCATGAAGCCCGCACCGTGCAAAAATTGACATTCGTGTCCGAGCTCTATCGCCAGTTCTACGATCGCCTCCATGATCGGGTCTCCCTCTATCACCTCCACGGTCTTCGCCTCCGGCTCAGTTATGCGATAGATGAAAACAGTGTCCGTGCCACCAGACATGCCCGCATCGCCAACCAAACAAACTATGAGTTCCCCTGGCCAGAGGATCTGCTCGCGGAGTGCTCGCCACACCGCGCGCTGTATTTGGCCCATCCTGCTCGGCGCTCGCAGGGCCAACTTTATAACCTTCGCGTATGGGTTCTTCTTCAGCCTCTCGTAGGTATCCTTATTTGGCGTCGCTGCGACGAACTTTATATCCCTTCTAGAGAAGCCGACCGCTCGCCTGATCATAGAACTTGCAAAGGTGTTCTTCGCGATAAGATCAAAAGTTTTACCGCTCTCCGTCAGCACCAAAATTGCATCGGCGCCTATCTCGGATGCGAGCCGCGTCGCCGTGAGCGCAAGCGCTTCCTGTATATCCATCGTTTATCGACCTGCGTCACCCGCCACCGCTCGACCAGCCTCGCTTTTTGTTTATGTTTTTCCTAATTTATGCTTTGCGTAGCGCGAGTTTATGCCCAAGTTTGGTGCGTGTGCGAGAAATTGTGCCAGCGGGCAGCTCGACGATATAGCTAGCTTTAACTTTTGGTCTGTGGATTCGCCACGGCCTGAGTTCTCGACGGATGTCAACTACCACGAAATCTTGGTTTAGATACAAAAGGTCGATTGGAAACCTGACGAAAAACATGTGTACTCCATAACGGCCGGATTTCGCGAGCTTGAATAGAAGCGTCTGCCCCTTCGGAAAATTTCGTCTAAACATCAGCCCACGAAATCTCCGCCAAAATGTATCAGCAAACTCTACTTTGCTTGCCAAAACCTTGCCATTCGTTTTGTTTATCAAGCGCATGTGTTCCTGAAGCTCGCCTGAATTTGATAAAATCTTCATGTTACTCTGTCTAGGCTTTAGTCGAGTGATGTTTATAAAGAAAAAACACCCCAGTTCAAACCCGCCCGTTTAGAACAAACAATGCCACCGAAGAGATTTTAACATCGCCATCATAGTTGAACTCGATCGTATGCTCACGAAATCCGAACTTCAAAAAACTGTCGTCGAGATGCTCAGCCGTGCGGCCACAACTCTGCCAAGAGATGTTGTCAAGGCGCTGAAGCTGTGCAAAACCAAAGAAACAAACGATATAGCACGACTCCAGCTCGACACGATGCTCCGCAACTTGGAGCTGGCGAAAAAAATGCGCGCGCCGATATGTCAAGACACGGGCATCCCGATATTTTTTGTGAAGTTGGGCTCTGAGCTCGAGCTGAACTTCGACCTCAACCGAGCGCTCGCCGACGCCGTCCGTGAAGCCACGCAAAAAATACCTCTTCGAGCAAACGTCGTCGATCCCCTGCGCCGCGCAAACACCAGGACAAACGTTGGAAAGGGACAACCCATCGTTCACATTGAACTCGTGCGCGGCAAAGGACTTCAGATCGACCTCGTCATTAAAGGCGCCGGCGCCGAAAACTGGAGCAGGCTCTTCATGCTTAAGCCAACCGCTGGGGAGGAAGCGATAAAACGCGCGGTGCTGCTCGCGATCGATGAGGCCGGAGGGCAACCGTGTCCGCCGACGATCGTCGGTGTCGGCATCGGAGGCTCCGCAGATGTCGCCTGCCTGCTCTCGAAGAAGGCCTTGCTTCGCCCACTCAACGTAAAAAATCCCGATAAAAAACTCGCGAGGATGGAGCTCGAGTTGAAAAATGCCGCGAACGAGCTCGGCATAGGACCGATGGGGCTCGGCGGCCGAACCACCGTCCTCGGCGTCCGAATTGCGAAGGCCGCGTGCCACACCGCAAGCCTGCCCCTCGCGATAAACTTCCAATGCTGGGTCGCTCGCCGGGCATCCGCGCGCCTAATCGGAGATAAACTGAAAGTGGAGGCACCATAGTGGCCAAACTCATCGAACTGCGGCCTCCTCTGAGCGACCAAAAGATAAAGCCGCTCAATGCTGGTGACATCGTAAGCTTAAGTGGTACGATCGTCACCGCTCGCGACAAGGCATACGCCCGAGCCCTCGACCTCCTCCGCTCTGGAAAAAAACTGCCCATCGACATGCGCAACGGCGTCGTTTACCATTGCGGGCCACTCGTCAAGAAGACTCCCCGCGGCCCAAAAATTGTTTCTGCCGGACCAACCACGAGCGCCAGACTCGACGACATGCAGATTGATTTCGTGCGACTGAGTGGCGTAAAGGCGCTGATAGGCAAAAGTGGGGTGAGGGAAGATGTGGCGTCAGAACTTGCGCGCTCGGGCTGCGTCTACCTTGCGTTCACAGGCGGCGCAGGGGTGCTCGCCTCTCGATCGATCAAAAGGGTCAAAAAGATACTTTGGCGGGACCTCGGCCCGATAGAGGGCCTCTGGGTCCTCGATGTCAAAAAATTTGGGCCGCTCGTCGTGGCCATAGATATCCACGGCGGAAATCTCTACCTGCGAAGATAGTTCGGTCTATTAAATAGATAGATCTCTAACTGAACAAAAGAAAAGAAAAAAAATAAAAAAAGGGGAATGTTTGGCGTTTTTCCCCTTTACTTCATTTCCTTGCGGAATATTGCGATCGCAGCCAGTATCAACGCGACCACCACGAGGATGATCGCATAGGTCGTCAATGGTGTAACTGTGCGGGTCACCGTGCGTGTCGTTATCGCTTGATTGCCAGATGTTGCAGTAACTGCCCCATCTGCTGCTATCACGTTGATGACGTTGACGCCCTCTATCAAGGGTACAGTGGTCTCGAAGCTCCCGTTTGCGTTCAGGTAGACTCTCTTTGCTACAGTTGCGCCAGTGCAGTCTATGGTCACCGCTAGTGTCTGGTAATCTGTGACTATCGCGTCGGTTATTGTACCGCTCACGGTAATCTGTTGCGCGTCGGTGGTCGTGTCGACAGCTGGTGCGCTGAGGGCGATCACCGGCGGAGTCGCATCCACAGTGTATGTGCCAAGGAGCACCCTGCCAGATGAGTTGCTCGCGGTGTCGATTTCCTCGATGAATACACTCTGGTTCGCTCCCTCGGAAAGCGCTATGGTGAGCGAGTAGTCGTACAGCCCAGTGTTGTTATTTAGCGTTGTGGATGCTGTCACTGTGTCCTTTAGAGTGGCGGTCGCTGCGGCAGCTCCGACGTAGACCTTGATTGTCGATCCTGCCTTCCGTGCGCCACCTGAGATCAACCACGAGGTCTTCTTAGTCGTGGTACCGAGTACGTTCAATGTGGTTGGGTCTTTCACCGTAACCGCCGCTAGAAGTTGTGCTTGTGTCCAGACCGGCTTGGTTGTGTCGATGGTGAAACTGAAGTAGACGTTCTCGTTCTGGAGGTTGTCACCTGCAACCACCAAGATGTTGTACGCGTTGTCAGGCAACGCGTTGTCGAGCTGCCACTGGTTCTCGAATGTCAACGAGTTGAAGTAGCGTGGGATAGTCGTTGGGTTCTTCGGAGTCAGCGTGGCGAGCACGGCGTTGTCGCCGTTCCTGCGCAACCAAACGCTGTAACCGGAGTTGTCAACAGTAGCCCCAGCGAAGGGCATGTTCTCGATTCCCAATGTGGCGTCGGAGATTGTCAACGAAATCAGCGGCTTGTTGTCGTTGATTATCGCTCCAGCTGCCGGCGAGATCATTGTCACGCTTGGCTTGGTAGAGTCCAAGGTGACGTTCTCGGCGTTCTCCGTGCTTGCGTTTCCGGCTTTGTCGACGAACTGGATGCCCAGCTCTTGGGTTCCCTCTGATAGGGTTATCTGCTTGGCCCAGTAGCCCGATGCCGGAGTTGTTATGTCGTACACTGTAGTTCCGACGCGGACCTTGACCGTCATCCCCGCCTGGAGCACTAGTGTGCCAGCAAGGTTGTCGTAGGCGGTATTCTCCAGCGTCCACGTGGTCTTCTTGGTCTGTATGCCTGTTTTGGGTAACTCATCTGCCGGTAATCCAGAGATAAACGTGTTGTCGAGCCTTGGCTCCGGCGGCGCCATCCTGTCCACGGTGAACGTGCCGGTGGTGTCAGTACCCGCGTTGCCGACCAGGTCCTCTAACTGCGCGCCTACGACGTAGATCGTCGCTAGGTTGTCGCGCAAGTTGTTGTCCCCGGTCGTGTAGGTACCGGTCCAAATAGTTTTGTCCGCGTTCGGTGTCATCGTTATCTGGGTGTTCTCAGGTGCGTTTTTCTCTGCCACCATCACGTTGT
>CAZLQN010000024.1:0-12391 GCA_964561735.1 Hadarchaeota archaeon (SeqCode)
GGGAGGGATTCACGCAAAAAGATGACGAACTGCCGAAGAAATTTGGCATCGACTTGAAGGATTTATTGCAAAACTATTACAAGGAAAGGGGTTGGAGTAAAGAAGGGATTCCTACGGCACACCAGAAACTTCGCAAGCCTGAGAGAGCTGCTAAAATTGGAGTGGTGGCGAGCCCGTTCGAGCGGGTAAAATTCCCACAACTGCAGATAGCGCTTGATATGGATGCCGATGTTGAAACTATTGCCGAGATAGCAAAACAGGCCTACGCGGGGGGGGCAAGAATCATCGAGGCGGGAACGCCTGCGATCAAACGGCACGGCACCGACTCCCTTTTACCCGCTTTGAGAAAAGTTGCCCCCGATGCCCTAATAGTCGCAGACCTGAAGACGATGGACGTTGGCAACCTCGAGGCGAGGATAGCCTTTAGGGCGGGTGCCGATGTCGCGGCGGTGCTAGCTATTGGCGGGAGAACGAAGATAATCGAGGCGCTGAGCGAGGCAATTGGGCGCGACAGAGCTATCTTCATCGACCTCATCGACTGCGAAGACCCGCTTGCGACTATTGATGATTTGGTCAAGGAGCTCAAAGGCAACGAAAATAGAGTGGCTATCTGCCTGCATCGCGGCATAAGCGAGCAGCTGAAGGGGCGAGGGATTTACGAACAAAAGCAGCTCATTTCCGAGGCGAGGAAGAGGGCAGCCGGCTTTCCGCTCTTCGTAGCGGGTGGCATAAAGGAGGGCGTGACTAAGGATGTCGCCGGGGCGGGGGCGGATGTCTGCATTGCCGGAAGCGCAATCTACAACTCCTCTAATCCGAAGGAAACTGTCCAAAGAATTTTGCAGGAGATAAGGAAGAGCTACAAACGATAACTTAACGAGAGATATTTTTTAATCGCTTTGATATCAACTCGACCATCGCCTTCAAATTTTTTGTATTGTCGAAATCGCTCACTATTTTATGGAGCCGAGCTCGGCCTGATCGTGAAAATTTTTCAACTGCCCTGACCAAGTGTGGAAGTACCCTGACGATGTTGTCTACTATTGTTATGTCCGCCGCTCGAGCTGTCCTCGACATCGGATTCATGTCGATGGCGATTACTTTTTTTCCTATTTTTTTCAAAGCCTCCGTCCGATCTCCATCCTCCAACGGCACCAATATCACATCGGCTGCAGCGATGCCCCGTGTGTCCACCTTTCTCCTATCGCTGTGAATTTCTTCTATCTTCGTGAAAAATTTTTTGTCTGTGCCCAAAACTTCCTTCGCACCATGTTCGCGCAAATATCTCGCTATCCTTGCTTCACGTTCGGCTGACCCATGAAACAAATTCACTTCAAGTTTTGCGCCTGTCGCATCTGCAAGCTTCACCACTTCATCTGGAACGAGAGCCGCGACATTACCATTTACAGAGATAACGGGGCGCTTCGCCGTGAGCAGCATCGCGGCCGCTACCTCCACGGCTTTTTTCGCCTGCTCGGCGGTTTTCTCTCCCATTATGTAATCGAAGGCCTCTCCCCGACCGTGCGCTGCCAAACCCTCCGACACGACCAGGCCAGCTTTGAAACCCTCGACGATCCGCTCCCTAATGCGCAAGGACTCCGCGCGCGGATGTTCAGACGAAATTTTGCTCACATCGTTACCTCCTTTTTGTCAAGCCGATGATTATGCCATTTAACTTTCCTCCCACTATTAAATTAGTTTCACGAAAAGCTTTTTGAGCCGAAGAACAATTCACATTTCGGTGAATATGCGCGTCTCGCCATTTGCCATGGCTGCATTTGTACTCTCTTTGATCGGCTTAGGATTAGCTGTCGGTGTGCAAGGCGAACATCGACCTCTGATAATCGGGGCCACCGCAGCCATCGCACTTGCCTCCTTCGCCGTGCTCCTGTACACCATGCCCCCCATCCATACCCATGGCATTCGGACAGAGGACTTCGACACGTGGGTCGAGCTCGGTGAAACGGCGGCGGGACTTCGAGGAATGAAATCCCGCGACAAGCAGGTCGCTGCCCAAATCGTTGCCGCCGACATGAACTCGCTCGCAATAAATGCAGGGCTTCTCGACAGCCGCCTAGCGTTCTTGTACGGAAAACATGGTTATGATAAGCTCACAAAAGATAAGCTGCACAACGAAGCGAAGAGGCTAGCGAAGGCGGTCCGCAAAAACGCAAAAAATATCTCCAAACTTGAGAACTGGTCACTCGAAAACATGTCACCTATGTTGGAGGAATTCGAAAGCTGCGCATCTGGATACGACAGGATTGCGAATAAGTTGCATCACTACGAGGGTGAAAGGCCTGAAATAGTAAAAGCAAACTTGGAGCCACTGCGCAGAACCGCTGAAAAACTCTCCGCAAACCTCCGCTCGGGCCGCTCAAACCTGGAGAATTACTTCAAACGCGCCGGCAAGTCCCGGAGAGCCTAGCATGGGCAAGCCCCACGTCAACCTCGTTTTCATAGGGCACGTCGACCATGGAAAATCTACCCTAGTCGGGAGAATGCTTTTTGAAAAAGGGCTCATCCGCGAGACGGTGATCAAGAAATTTGAGGAGATGGGCGACAAAGGCAAGACGTTCAAGTTCGCCTGGGTGATGGACAAACTGAAGGAAGAGCGAGAACGAGGAGTGACAATCGAGATTTCCTACGGCAAGATAGAAACATCGAAAAATGAAATCACAATCATCGACGCACCGGGACACAGGGACTTTGTCAAAAACATGATCACCGGCGCAAGCCAAGCGGATGCCGCGGTATTGGTCGTTGCAGCGGACGATGGAGTAATGCCTCAGACGAGGGAACATGCCGCGCTCGCGTTCACCCTCGGCGTCGGGCAGATGATCGTTGCCATAAACAAGATGGACCTCGTCGGCTACAACAAGGATGTGTACGAACGCCTGAAGCAGGAGACCGCGACCTTGCTCGGCAGCATCGGCTACCGAGAGGCCGACAAGTTTCTCTACATCCCGATCTCCGCGTTCGATGGAGAGAACGTCACGAAGCCGAGCGCGAAGATGGCATGGTATAAGGGGCCCACAATATACGACGCGATAGAAATATTCAGAGAGCCGGAGAAGCCCATCGACAAGCCACTTCGATTGCCGGTGCAGGATGTTTTTTCGATCACTGGCGTCGGAACTGTACCGATCGGCAGGGTGGAGACCGGCACGATGAAGGTCGGCGACACGGTCGTTTTCGAGCCCTCTGGCAGGAGCGGCGAGGTGCGATCGATAGAGATGCACCACGAGAGCATAACGCAGGCCGGGCCAGGGGACAACATCGGATTCAACGTGCGTGGCGTGGCCAAGGCGGAGATAAAAAGGGGAGATGTCGCAGGTCACCCGGACAAGCCGCCGAGCGTCACGCGAGATTTCACCGCCAAGATAATCGTGCTCGCGATACCCACTCAACTCACGCCTGGATTCGCGCCGCTGTTCCACTGCCATGCCGCGAGTATTTCCGGGCGCATCGAGCAGATCATCCAAAAGATTGATCCTAGAGCCGGCACCGTGACCGAGGAAAATCCATCCTCACTGAAGAAAGGCGAAGCTGCTGTGGTGCGCATCGCCGTCGATCAGCCCATGGTCATAGAACGCGTCGCAGATATCCCTCAGCTCAGCAGGTTCGCCATCAGGCACGGCGGCCAAACGGTAGCCGCGGGCATGTGCGTCGACTTGGTGCCAGCAAAATAATTACAACTTTGGCACTTCTGGAACCTTCAATTTGTGAGCAGTTTTTCGTTCACGCTCGATGAAGCGCTCGACGTCCTTCAGTTTGACGCTCGCCGCCTTCGCTATCGCACCGTGACTCAGTTTTAGATCCAAACCAGCGTATATCATGTCGAGTTTCTCATAAGGCAGGCCCAACTCTGACTCGTCAGTCTGGCCGCGCCAAAGCCCGGCCGTTGGGATTTTGTCGATTATTTTCTGCGGTACCCCCAAGTGAGCGGCGAGCTGTTTGACCTGCGTCTTGTAGAGGCAACCGAGGGGCGCGATATCCGCCGCGCCATCGCCATATTTTGTGAAATATCCGGCGCGAAACTCGCTCCTGTTCCCGCTGCCCGCAACCAAACGATTCATCAAGTTCGCGTAGTAGTACAGGATGGCCATCCTGACGCGAGGTTTCAAGTTGGCCGCCGGCAAACGCTCATCAACTTTGAAATCAGTTATGTTTCGTCGCAAACCATCGATGGTCGAAGCTATGTCTACGGCTCTGTAGCCGATGCCAAGTTTGACTGCCACTTCTTTGGCATCACAGATATCTGCCGCATTCGTCACTCCCCCCTCGGGCATCGAGACGCCGAGCACATTGGCCACTCCGAGAGCTTCCGCACACAAAAAAGCGTTCGTGGAAGAATCGATGCCGCCGCTCAGGCCTATGACCACACCATCTGCGCCGGCGTCCTTTACCTTTTGTTTTATGAAAGTCGAAAGTTTCTTTTTCGCGATTTTTGGATCTACCGACAAGGATTTCAAAATTTTTTTGCGGACATCCAATTTTTAACCCCTAGAATTTCTTTGGATATGACCCCAACACCTTCAACATCGCCACTTTCTTCTTTATTGTTTCAAGCGCTTCGCGTTGACGCGAATCTTCGCGATGGCCCTCAAAATCCACGAAGAAGAGATAATCACCGAGGACCTTCTTCGACGGCCGCGACTCTATCTTGGTAAGGTTGATGTTCCTCGCCGCGAATTCGCCCAAAATCTCGTAGAGGATGCCCGGTCGATCTTCGGCTGTTGAAAAAACAATCGAAGTCTTATCGTGCCCGGTCGGCTTGCTATCTTTTTTTGCCACGCATACGAAGCGGGTGAGGTTAATCTCCCCTTCTTGAATTTCGTCTTTTAACACCTTCAATTTATAAAGCTTGGCGAGTTCTTGGGGGCCGACCACCGCCATGTGTGGTTGCCGGAGCTTGCTGACCTGCTCGGCTGCCTTCGCTGTGCTCGACATTTCAATCAACTCTGCCTTTGGGAAATTTTTGTGTAAAAATTCACGGCATTGGGCGATGGCCTGAGGATGAGAGAGCACTTGAGTTATTTGGCCAATTTTCGCCCCCGGAACACCGAGGAGCGAATGGGTTATCGGCACCACCATCTCCGACTGAATCTTTACATCGTGCCACGCTATGGTGTCTAGAGTTTCACCGACAGAACCCTCGCGCAAACTCTCAAGGGGAATTACCCCCATCTCTACTTTTCCATGCACGACCGCTTCCACCACATCTGTGATCGTGGGGTAGGGCACTATTTTTGAATCGCCGAACTGCACGCGAGCCGCTATCTCCGCGTACGTACCACGAGGACCAAGGACACCTACTTTCGTTTTTCTCCCTCGAATCTTACATACAATTTTTTATACGCGGCTTGGGTTTCAGCTTTTCCCCACATCTCTTGGGCATCCTCAAGTATCCTCCGAACAGCCTCGACATTGTTCGCCTTGAACGCTTCGTCGAGCGAGCAGCACGCATCGATCAAAGCGCTGCGTGCTAGCTTCGCGTGCTTATTGGATACCTGAAGCTCGCCGTATAGTTCTGAATTGCCCGCGGAAATAGCCTTGGCAAAATCCTGCAATGTGGCAAACATAGGTGTACCCACTAGTTTAATGCGTTCCGCCCCCATCGACTTGAGCGCCGCGAGGTATGAGATGAGCACAAAATGGGTCATGCATTGGACGATCGCCATCATGCGGTCGTGCTCTTCAGCCTCCATTTCAGTAACTCGCGCACCGAGTTTGATCAAACGTTGCTTCAACTCCGCGTAGCGCTTTCTAGGTTTTACAGGCACCGCTACGAAATCTTTTCCTTTCACGCCCGTGGCCCCTGGACCGAACAACGGGTGAAGCGAAACAAGTTCTAAATCTGCATCTAGCTTCTTCATAGCATCGACGACGTCGCTCTTCACCGACGCAATGTCTGCAAGCAATGCCCCCTTCTTCATTTGCTTGGCGAGCGACTTGATGAATTCCGGTGTCACAGCGATCGGTACCGCGACCAGCACCACGTCAGCTTCGGCCACTGCCTTTTCCCTCGTTTCAGCTCGTACATTCAATTCCTTCGCCACACGTTTGGCCTTCGCAAAGTCCCTGCTCACGATCATCGCTTCGCCGAGATTTTTTTTGGCGAAGCTCGCGAACCACTTGCCCATGACACCGGTGCCGATGATTGCGACCTTCATGGCTCAACCTCTCCTCGACAGCTCCCTTTTGACCGTCGCCTCCATAACTTTTACTGGTGCTCGTCTCCCGGTCCATATCTCGAATGCCATCGCGCCTTGGCGCACGAGCATGCCCAAGCCGTCGACAGTGCGCGCCCCAGCCTTCTTCGCCTCGCGCAGGAGCCTCGTCTGAAGCGGCTCGTACACTATGTCGCTGACAATTAGCCCGCGGTGCATCATGTCGGCCGTCACCAGAGTTCTATCGACATTGGGGTACATCCCCGTGCTCGTGGCATTGATGAAGATGTTCGAACGCCTTATCTCGCCAACCAAAATGTTTTTCTTTAACGCAACGTGACCTGCTTTCGCTCCGAGCTTTTTGTTTATCGCAGCGACGAGCTCCTTTGCCTTGGATGCCGTACGATTTGCAACCGTGAGCTTCGCGCCGGCCTGCGCCAACGAAAAAGCTATCGCTCGGGCCGCTCCCCCAGCACCCAAAAGCAGGACTTTTTTGCCCGAGAGCTTGCCGACTTTGCTCTCGAGCGCACGAACAGCCCCATCGCCATCTGTATTGAATCCGACCAATTCTCCTCCGTCATTTTTTACCGTGTTCACAGCGCCGACCATCTCCGCCGACCTGTCCAGCTTGTCGAGCAGGTCGATGATGCTCACCTTGTGCGGGTGGGTGACGTTGAAGCCGGCCAAGCGGATAGCGCGAATTCCTTCCACGGCGTTCGCCAACATCTCGCTCGGCACTCGCAACGCTATGTACGCGCAGTCCAGCCCGAGCGCATCGAATGCCGCGTTGTGCATCGCCGGGGAAAGGCTGCGCTCGACCGGGTCGCCTATCAACGCGAACAATTTTGTCTTTTTCGTCATCTTGGCACCTGGCCCAATTCTCGCAACAGGCGTTTAGCGGTTGCGATGTCGAACTGTCCCGGCGCCGTGGCCTCGTCCGCTTCGGCGTAGACGATCGGGGAACCGAACAAAGGCGCGGATATCCTGGAGAACCTGCCCGCATCGCCCATCGCGAACGCTATCACCGGCACGCTCACCTCGTCCTGCACCTCGACCAAAAAATCGAGCGCAGCTAGTGCATCGCTGGAGGTCTCCGCGAACGTCACTACCTTCGCGATGTCGCAGCCGGCCACCACCATGCGCTTGGTCACCGCCACCAACGCGTCTGCTGTTGGAGTTCCAGAAAAATCATGATGGGAGATCAACACGCTCACGCCCCGCTTCCTCGCTTCCTGCACCACCTTGATGAGGAACTTTTTTTCCGTTGATAATTCGACATCAACGCAATCGACGCCTCTATCTATGCCGTCGAGGAGCACCCTGACCCGCTCCTCCTCCCCGCCCTCAAATCTTCCTCCCTCTCGCTTTGCACGGTTCGTCAAAATTATCGGTATCTTGCCGTGCAAGAGTTTCTCCCACCCAGCCTGTTCACGTAGACCATCCAGCCTCAGCTCCACCAAGTCGGCACCCTGCTCCATGGCCCTAACCAACCCCGCGCTCATCGCGTTGACGCTTTCCCCTATCACAGCGCCACACACGGCTGGCGTCCTGAGCTGATGGGAGCCCAGCCTTATCATCCTCATTTCTCCAGTATCGTCTCGGCTACTTTGGCGCCGAAGTGCCTGCCGACTCGCTCGACGTGCACGAGCACTTTATCTCCTGGCCTCAATCTAGCGACTGATATTGGCGCTCCGTCCTTCGTCACCAAATTTATCGTCTCGGCGTTCTGCAGCAGCGTCTTGAATATCCTGCCCTCGCGCTCGACCTCGACGAGCAACATCGGACGGCGCTCCACCTTCGTCCTGCCGACGATCCCGACGCGAGTTTCGCCGTTCGCGTTCACTATCTGCACCTCGTCGCCCGCCTTCAGCTCCGACAGGTACTTGGTCCTGCCGTGCGGGAGCCTGATGTAAGCGTGGACTGCGCCCGCGTTCACCCTGAACGGGCGCGGCTCGACGTACTTGCTTGCGAGTGACTCGGAGTGCACCAAAAGCATCCCATCCGAATGGCTGCCCACGAGCATGCCCTCGCCGATCGTCATGATGGTTGAAGTGTCCACGCAGACCCTGTCGCCCATGCCAGCAGGTCTAACGACTACTACCTTCGCCGGCACCAGCTCGAGTTTTTCCGAAGCCGCGCGCTCCACCGCCTCGCAGACTTTTCTTATCTCCCCGACGCCCTTGCGAGGATCTAGGAATACACCATCCGCGCCTATCTCTAGTGTTTCAACAGCAGTCTTCGCTTCGTTCGCGTCTTTGACGCCAGCCAAAATTTTGACGCCCGCCTGATGGAGCTCGGCGATCAAATTTTCGAGCGGGATGACCTTCCAATCTTTGTTTATCACAACCAGAAAATCGGCTGCCTTCCCGGCCTTGACGGCGGCGCGTTCCAGCTCTTTATTTGATATCTCAACGCATATCGCGACCTGCTTGCCCCGCTCTTCGAGTCCCTTGGCCCTAGCTATCGCTGCCTTGACCTTTACGACCGACTGAGCACTCAACATTACCACATCAACATTGGACTTGGGCTCACTCGACACGACGGCTATGGCCCCGAGCTCACGTGTTTTCTGCACCTCTCGAGGAGGTACAACAACTGCATCCGCACCAGCCTCGAGCGCCGCCGTGATGAAGCGCTTCCGCTTCTCCCAAGGCCCGGCCCAGTCCGCTTTGACCCAAACGCTTCGCCGCAACCTCCTCACCGCTTGAGTCCTCGCATCGCCCGATCGACGGACGCGTTTTCGTGGACTACCTTCGCGAGCGCCTTGGTCATCGTAGTTGGATCTTTGTGCTGGAAGATGTTGCGCCCTATCGAGACGCCTATCGCTCCGGCCTTCATGGCTTCGGACGCCATCTGCAGCACATCGCGATCTGTCGCCATCTTCGGGCCGCCCGCTATCACGATCGGCACAGGACAGCCGCGCACGACCTTGCGGAATGAGCCGACGTCGCCGGTGTACACCGTCTTGATGATGTCCGCGCCCAGCTCCGCCCCGACCCTCGCCGCGTGCGCCACCATCGCCGGGTCGTGCTCGCTCTTCACCTTTGGGCCCCTCGGGTACATCATCGCAAAAAGCGGCATACCCCAGCTGGCACATTCCTCGGATATCGCGCCCAGAAATCTTAGTTGCTCGTGCTCGTTGGCGGCGCCGACGTTAACGTGGATCGAGACGGCATCCGCGCCAAGCCGGATCGCCTCCTCCAAGCTGGCTATCGGCACCTTGCTTTGCGGGTCCGGGCCGACGGAAGTGCTGCCCGACATATGAATTATCAAACCTATGTCCTTGCCGAAGCCCCTGTGCCCGGATCGGACGATGCCCTTGTGCAGGACCACGGCGTTCGCGCCGCCATCCGCGATCTTGTTTATTATCGCCGTCATGTCCTCCAGACCGGCTATCGGCCCCATCGTGAGGCCGTGGTCCATCGGAACGATGACCGTGTGTCCAGTTTTTCTGTCTATGATCCGCTCAAGCCTTATCCTCTTGCCTATCTCAGACAACCGAACCACCTCCCTTTGTGGTTAAGCTTTTGCACATTAAAATGTGTGCCGAAGATGAAAAAGTTGGTGGCCTATGGTGGACTACTCTAGCGATAAAGACAACAGCGTTCGCTTTGAGTTTTCGTCCTCATTTCCACCACAACTGAATCAATTCTGTCAAATCATATATTAAGGCTTTCCGAGATTGTTTAGCGCTTTTCAAATGAGCACGAGCTGCCTGATTTTTCGTTGGTATTCTTCTCGCGAGATCGGCGCATACAAACTAGCGCGACGCCCCTTGCCCGCGGCCAAGCGAGTTAGTAAATCAGCACGCCACATCCGATGAAGCGTTGATGATGCTGACCAGATTTGCGCTCGTTTATTGCCCGCATAATGGACGACGCTCTCGCGCATCAAGTCATTGTGTGTGAATTCCTCGATTTCGTTGGCCCACGTCCATTCCAAAATTTCGCGCCAGGTTCTTTCGCACGGCCGTTTCATAGCTCATCACCGTATTAGTTGTGAATGTCACTCATAACTATAAAAACATTGGGGTTGAACACAAAGATTGGGATGACTTTTATTTGACCAGCACAAATTGTTTACTTGAGATCATGACGTTGCTCAAAGTCAGACCATCGAAATTGGCTGGGGAGGTGGTTGCGCCACCTTCGAAGAGCTACACCCACCGTGCATTCGCCGTGGGGCTGCTCGCCAAAGGGGAAAGCAGAATCACAGATCCGCTTATCGGTTTGGACACCAAGGCCACGATCGACGCTGCCGAAATTCTTGGGGCAAAAATTTCAAACATTCGCGAAACGTGGGTCGTACACGGTACTGGAGGAAATCTCAAACCAAAAACTGATTTGATAGACGCCAAGAACTCCGGCACCACAATCCGCATCATGAGCGCCATCGCAGCCCTCTCGCGCAAACCGATCCGTTTGACTGGAGACGAATCCATCAAAAAGCGCCCGATGGGCCCATTGATCGAGGCCCTGGTGAAGCTCGGCGCCAAGGGCAGGTGCGAGGGGCCGAACGGCAGGCCGCCCGTCGTGGTCGGGGGAGGCCTCGCGGGTGGCGATGTGGAGATAACCGGCGCGGTGAGTTCGCAGTTCATATCGGCCCTGCTCATCGCCTGCCCGTACGCGCGCGAGGATGTCACGCTTTCGGTGGTGGAGGAGCCGAGGTCGAAGCCGTACATCGAGATAACGCTCGAGGTGCTAGACGCCGTCGGTGCAAAGATAAGGCGAAACAAGAGCTTTACGGACTTCAAGATCGACGTGAGGCAAGTGTTCAGCCCGCTCGAACTGAGGATACCCGGAGATTTTTCTTCTGCAGCTTTCGTGCTCGGCGCTGCAGCGCTGACAGAATCTACCGTGAGGGTGAGCAACCTGAACGTTCGCGGCGCCCAAGGGGACAGGCGGATAGTCGAGCTCCTGAGGGAGTTCGGCGCAGACGTCAAGGTGAGAGGAGAGACCGTCGAGGTGACCGGCGCCGGGTTGACGGGCATAGAGGCCGACTGCAGCGACAATCCTGACCTCGTGCCCATACTCTCCGTGCTCGGAGCGGTGGCTGACGGAAGGACAAGGCTCATGAACATTCATCATCTACGCTTCAAGGAGACCGACAGGCTCCGCGCCCTTGCCACGGAGCTGCGAAAGCTCGGGGCCAACGTCGAGGAGCTGCCCGACGAGATCAGGCTGAACGGGGTGAAACAGCTGAAGGAAGCCAAGCTGCAGTCGTACGGCGACCACCGCATGGCCATGGCTTTGGGCGTAGCCGGGCTTGTCGCGAGGGGGGAGACGGTCATCGATGGGGCGGAGAGCATTCCTGTTTCTTATCCGAGTTTTGTCGAGGACATGCGGAAACTCGGAGCGCAATTTAGGGTCGAGTAGATTTGACATTTAAAGAGATGCATTCAGGGTTCTGTTAACTTGTTGGGGTTCTTTAAATATAATTGAACTTATTAAGGATGGGTGCTCTAAATCATGAAAACCAGCAACACACCGTTTATTGTCATATTTACTATTTTGGGCATTCTGCTTACAACAGACGGCACTTTTGCAACAAAACCGCGAGGGGGTTCTGTTGCAAAAATATGGGATCAGTAGGATGCCGATTCATGGATGACTTGATGGCTGATAAAGGGAAGTAAAACAGGTGATTCGAATGGGCAACGAGAAGTATCACGCAAAGCTTGTGAGGGAGAAGAGGAAACGCGCCCTTGACGAGTTTGCCAATCGAAGATATACGACCGTAGGGGTTCTGGCGCTCAGGGCGGTTGTGGAGGCCGTGGATGCCTGCGCTTCGAGGAAAAAACTCCATTTTCATACCAGCCCAAGAACCGCTCAAGCTGAAAGGAGCAGGTGGTTGAAGAAGGAATTCCCTGAGTTAACAAAACCTTTCAACACATTACGGGGCATCTATGAATATTTTCGAAGTTCTCGACATTCTCTGGGATATATGCGTGCCCCAATTTACTTGGCTTGGTGGTGGAGATTTCCAACTCATGAACATGGCAATCGTGCGGCGAAGGCGATCGATGCCATGGAAAAAATTTTGGATGTCCTGCAGAAGAAAACCGGAATCATGTTTAAGTAAGTAGTTGGGATTTGGAATTAGAAATTACCCTTGATAGCTAATTTCTCTTGACTTTATGTGCAAAACCGATAATAATAAAGCTATTTAAGCGAGTATATTCTTTAAAACGGGGGATGAAGAAATGAAAAGAAATGCAAATG
>CAZLQN010000025.1:0-11851 GCA_964561735.1 Hadarchaeota archaeon (SeqCode)
CCACGGAGGACCTCAAGAGAAGAATAAGGATTTGCACCCGCTGTAGGCTTCACCTATCCAGAAAAAATGCTGTTCCGGGGGATGGGCCATATAAGACAGATGTCATGTTTATCGGTGAGGCTCCTGGATTCAACGAGGATATGCAAGGAAAGCCATTTGTCGGGGCCGCGGGCAATACATTGAACGAGCTCATGCGAAGTGCTGGGATTTCACGTGAAAAAGTTTTTATCACAAATATCGTAAAGTGCCGGCCGCCAGAAAACCGTGCCCCTGCCGACGACGAGATAAAAGCGTGCTCAGAATACCTCCAGCAACAGATCTCTATAATCAAACCCAAGCTGATAGTTTCTCTCGGCAGGATATCCGCGCAAGGACTGCTCGGTAAACCAGTAGCAATAAGCAAAGTTCATGGCTCGCTCCTAGACTTCAAGCTAGGAGATGTAAGCTGTAAACTTTTTTTAACATACCATCCTGCTGCGGCTCTCTACGGAGCAGAAACTAGACTGAAACTGCAAGATGATTTCGCGAAGCTTAAGCGGGTTTTAAAGTTCGGTTAAATCGAGCACCTTTATTGCCTTTTTAGCTACGACATCCGCTGGAA
The DNA here is from genome assembly GCA_964561735.1 of Hadarchaeota archaeon (SeqCode). Classification (GTDB taxonomy): domain Archaea; phylum Hadarchaeota; class Hadarchaeia; order Hadarchaeales; family Hadarchaeaceae; genus DYFS01. The sequence goes on from CAZLQN010000025.1 coordinate 602, forward strand.
TGTCCAATACCGCCTTCGCTCGCCAGATGATGGCACGGTCGCTGCTCGCAACGACATCGAAGGCACGAAGTTTGAAATCCACGCCACCGACCGCCCGCGAGTTGCCCTTTAAACCGAATTTTTTGAGTCCGCGTCTTGTAGCTCCTGCCAACTCACCACTTCGACTCACCTGTTTGTCGAAAAGCACAACAACATCTCTCGGTCTAGCCCTCCTAAGTATCTCCAAGAGCTCCGCCAAAGCACGGTCAGTAGCTTGTGATGGCTTGTACTTGCCAAATATGGCCCGTAGATCGCGGATGTGGCCGTCATCGCACCTCACGACTTGTTTGCCCGTCAAAATGCTTTCCAACGTTATGAGCGTGTTATATCCATCGACGCCGAGGTGTTTCCCCTTGACTTTTTTGCTACTGATCACCTTCGATTTATGAATAGCAATCTCTCTCCGCGAAAAAACGCAGCGCGCAAGCAAGTGTCGCCGCTCAAGGGTCAAGCGATAGTGGTTCGCCACAAAAGTGACCGCAGAATCGCGTGGGTAGCCGTGATCTAGCAGATATCGTAAATCGTGTATCGCATTTCGAAGCTTGCTACTCAATATCAAAAAATGCACCTTGGTCATTCCACGTAGATGGCTGGCCTCATAGGTTTCGATAGCCGTGCTCTATCCTGTGGATCGTACCGCGTCGCGTCGTCGGCCTTGAAAATCTTTACCTCTGCACCAAATTGTTTGGCGAGGAAACCTGTCGCATCAAAAAGCACCTGAGACTCATCGAGCTCTACCTCTGCGAGCTCCGCAAGCTGCTCCTCCGACATCGCCCTGAACTCTTGGATGGCCTCCTGCAAGAACTTCGCCAGATCCACCGTGTGTAACCTCAAGCCAAGCTTTTTCTCCACATCACGAAGCAGCATCTTGACCTCAACCTTCCCCGCGCGCGCCGCATCTAGTGCCATCTTGTATGCCGACCACTTCCAGTCCTGCGCCACATATAGACAAATTTTCGTCGGCTTTTCTTTCTTTACGACACGCAATATTTTTCCTATATCTTCGACGACAGATGCGAGATAGTTCTCCGCCAGCTCGACTTTCTTATCCCTCAGGTTCTCCTCGACCTTCGGCCATTCTGTGATGGACACGAAGTCTTTTTTGCCCATCTGACGCCAGAGCTCCTCGCAAACGTGCGGCGTGAATGGTGCGAGCAGACGGACCCAAACATCGAGCACCCGTTTGAGCACGTGCGCGCACGCCTCATCCCGCTCGACGCGCTTGAGGTACCACTTCAAGTCCTGCATGAGGAGGAAAAACGAGTGCTGGAGGGCCTTGCGCGTTTCAAACCTATCGAGGGCTTCAGTAGCCACTCGAACGTGATCCTGCAACTTGCTCAACATCCATCTATCCGGCAAAGTCAGGCTTGGACGTTCCGGCGTCGGCATAGCGATGATTTCCTGGGCCTGCGCGTAGAAGCGTTCCAGATGGCGAAGCATCGCGTCGGCTTCGTTGGCACGCCAGTCAAAATCCTGCCAAGGCTCGACCGTCGACATCAAATATAGCCTGACAGCATCTGCGCCGTATTTTCGAACTACCTCGTTTATCGCCACGATGTTGCCCTTGGAAGAAGACATCTTTTGACCCTCAAGCACGGCGATGCCAAACGAAACTATTCCCTTCGGCCAGAGTTTCTGCGGAAATATCATCGCATGATGGAACACGAAAAACGTCAGGTGGTTGGGGATCAACTCGTTCGCGGACGTGCGGTAGTTAAGCGGGTACCAGTACTCGAATTCGCGCCGCATCCTCTGTAGCGTTTGCTCATCTATGCCCGTGACTTTGGATACAGCCACCACATCCCCCTTGCCCAAAAACGCGTAATCAAAGACTTCGTCTGTGAGTTTGTCTGGCTCAATTGTTTTTAGGATGTGAGAAATTGTGTAGTATGCCATGTATATCGTCGAGTCACTCAAAGACTCTATAATCCAGCTTTGGTCCCAAGGCGCGGGCGTTCCCATACTGCGCTGCCTGGTACATGGCCACTCATGGAGCCAGTCGATGACGTACTCGAATTGTGCCCTCGTCTCAGGCGGCACTAGCTGCATCTGCGACAGACAAGCGCGCGCCTTCTCCTTCCATGCGTCGTCCGCGTAATTCAAGAACCACTGATCTTTGACGAGCTTTACACAACACTTCGTCCCACATCTGCAGGTGACCGGTTTAGCTGAAAATTCATACATCACCGCCGCTTCCCCGACCATCACCATGTCGTCTCTGACCTGCGCCTTGGCCTCGGAGACTGGCATTCCACTGTACTTCGGCACCCATCCACGCATAACGCCCTTCGCAAATTCATTTTGATAGACTTCAGAAGTCGCTTCCTCAAGCTTTGGATCGTTCTGAGCTTTGATCTTCATCCTTTGAACAACGTCAATTGCAGGAAACTCGCCGAATCCTTTTACCTCAATGAGCGAAATAGACTCGAGTTTTTGTACGGTTGCTGGATCTATACCCCATTTTTTCAACTGTTCCGGCTTTTGCTGAAGCTCGCGCAACGCTATGTAGTCATACGGCGCGTGGGCGGGAACAGAACCAACTACGCCAGTCGCATTATCCGGGTCCACAAAATTTGCTGGCAGAATCAAAACTCGTTTGTGAGTGAGCGGCACTTCTATCTCTTTACCAATCAGCTCACGAGTGGGGAACTTCTGAACTTCACCTATCTCGTGACCATGCTCACGCAACTTCTCTACGGCTTCCCTACTCACAATCCATTTTTCATCATCTACACCCACGAGCACATACTCGACGTTGGGATTCAACCACAGGTTCGTTACTCCAAAAACTGTTTCAGGTCTTAGCGTCGCGGCCGGTAGTACATAATCGCCGAGGCGGTACTTTAGAAGCGTAAACTCAACGATGTCTACGCCCTCACCGTCGAGCAAATCGTGGTCTGTCACAGGATTCCGACATCTAGGACACCACTTGACGGGATGCGCTCCTTTGACGATGAGCCCGGCGTCCATCAGCTTGTGATACTGCCACGTGACGAACTTGCTGTACTGCGGGTCGACGGTGGTGAACTCGCGGCGCCAGTCTATCGAGTAACCCAGCCACTCCATGCCTTTCCTGTAGCTGAGATCGCTTGCCTTTGCCCAATAACTCGCGAAGTAATGGGGGTCCTCAAGCCTTTTGAGTTCATCTTCGCGTAGGCCATAGCGCTTGGTTAAAACATCAACAAACTGCTTCTCCCTACGCTCAACGCGCTTCGCTGCTCCGACTATCGGGGTGCCCGTGAAGTGATATGCCATTGGGAAAAGGACACCATAGCCTCGCATTCGTTTGTAGCGCGAGATTACGTCCGGTACCGTATAAGTGCGACCGTGACCTATGTGCATCGGGCCAGAGACGTATGGGTAAGCTACTGTGATGTAAAACTTGGGTTTCCCGCTGGGCGCCGCCTCGAAAAGCTTCGCCTCTCGCCATGCCTGTTGCCATTTCGCGTCAATCTGCTGCCAGTTGACCACAAAATCACCATCTTCATTGATCGCTAGTTTGCAACTGTTGTGACTGCTCGCACATATTCAGCGCCGTCTTCAAGGCCTCCTTCAGCTTACCGACATCAGGACCGCCACCCTGCCCAAGCTCCGGCTTACCACCGCCCCCGCCACCGAGCACGCCGGACGAGGCCGCGATAATCTTGCCACAATCCACACCCGCCTGGACAGCCGCCTCACCAGCCATCGCCACTACCGTAGCAGTTGTATTACGCGTTCCGAGGACCGCCACCATGGTTTTGTCATCGCGGATGAGGGCATCGGCCATCTTGATGAGCTCGTCCACGCTAACATCTTCCACGACCTCGCTGACCACCCTGACGGCCCCCACTTGAACGGCCTTCGACTTGAGCTCGGCCAAACGCGACCCAGCTACCTGCGCCCTGGCCTTAGCGAGCTCCTTCTCCGCCACCTTCCATCGGTCAAAGAGCTCCTTGGTCGCCTTCGCCAGCTGCACGGGCTGTGTCCTAAGTATCTCAGCTGCCTTCGCCAGCTGCTCATCTCGCTTCTGCATAAGCTTTACCGCCGCCTCGCCAGCCGCAAATTCAAGGCGTTCGACGCCATCTTGGATTCGCTCTGTTCGAATAATTTTGATTGGGCCCACCTCGCCTGTGCGCGTGTAGTGGGTGCCAGCGCACGCTTGGGTGTTCCACTTTTCCACTTCGACCACCCTTATCTCTTCACCTGGGACTACGCCTCCTTGGTAGAGGTCGAAGCCATACTTCTTCTCGGCGAGGTTGCGGTCCATAAAAACAGCTTTGACCGCGCGATTCTCCATCACCACGCGGTTCGCCAACATCTCTATCTTTTGTAGCTCTTCCTCTGATATGCGTTTGAAGTGCGAGATATCGAGGCGGGTCGACTCTACGCCCTTTTGCGCACCCGCCTGCCAAATGTGATCGCCGAGCACCTTGCGGGCGGCCCCTAGAATGATGTGAGTAGCTGTATGGTGGCGCATCAGCGCTTCTCGCCGCGACCAGTTCATCACGCCGCGGACCTTCTGTCCAATCTTGAAAACGTTTGGTTTTATCTTGTGTACAATAACACCATCAACTTTTTGAACATCGAGCACATTCGCCTTGTCGGCTTTGCTCATCAAGGCGCCAACATCGCTCGGTTGCCCGCCGCCCTCTGGATAGAAAGCCGTGCGATCTAGCGCAACGTAACCGTCAAAGCTAGCTAGGACCTTCGCCTCGAACTCCCTAGCATAAGGTGATTCATAGAACAACTGTTTGGTCTTCGGCACGCGCTTGAGTTTTTCCTTTGGAATATCGACGGTTGGGGCTGGCGCGCGCTTCGCTTGGCTATGCATGTTCGCGACTTGAATGTAAAAGTCATCAGGAACTTCAACACCTACGCCGAGCTTGGCCGAGACCTCCTTTACTATCTCCGGTGGCAGGCCGTGGCTATCGTAGAGCTCGATGAGTTTATCTTTTGGAAGCAATGCCTTGTGTTCCTGTCGAAGACCTGCCGCAACGCGCTCGACGAGTTGGCTTCCTCTCGAGAGTGTGTCTCGGTACCGCTCCTCCTCAAGCCCGATCACTTCCAAAATGTAATTCTTATGCTCTCGAAACTCTGGGAACTGGGCATAGAGATGCTCCAACTCCAAAGCCATGAGTTCGCTGATGGGCTTCTCAAGTCTTAATTCTCGCATCAACCTCAAAGTGCGGCGCAGCACGAGCCGCGCGAGGTAGCCCTCCTTCACATTGCTCGGCGTTATCCGATCGCCGAACATGAACGCGAGACATCGGAGGTGATCGGCTATCGAATAGACTGCCTCGAGCGGAGCCATCATGCGGTCCAGTTCATCGATGCTCAGGCCGACTCTGGCGGCCACCTTGCTCCTCAAAGTCATGAGGTCTCGGCCGGTCTCTATGTCCATCAAACCGGCTAGCTTTGAGTTTTCCTGCAGAACGTTGGTTGGGGGCTGCTCCAAGCCCGCAATCTTCATCAACTTGGCTATGACATCCCCAAAAACTGCCTCGTAAGCCGACGTCGTCCCTTGAGATATCCACGCGAGGCGCTCCATACCATAGCCCGTGTCGACTATGTTCAGCGGGAGCGGCGCGTACTTCCCATTTTCCTTCGCGTAACGCATGAAGACGAGCGTCGCAAGCTCCAAGCCACGAACGTTGACCTCAAAGTCCTCGCCAGCATTTCCACCGCCCTCCCAAAAATCTTGGATGTATGTGATTTCCTCCGGCTTGATGCCCAGCTCGCGAGTCAAAAATTCGTGGCAGAGCGCGACTGTTTCATCGTTCCAATAGACGTGCTTCTTGCGAGAGTTGAAGGCGTGGTGGCCCCCCATGAAAAACAGTGTGAAGTGCCTGCCAGAACGGCCGACATTGTCGACATCGTTCAGTCGAATGCTTGGCTGGCTGACCACGAGAGGATTCGCCGGAGGTGGCACCAGACCGCTGGTCACCCAAGGCTGGAAGTCCGCAATTGAAGCAATGGTTAGAAAAATATCGTCACGCCAACGAGCGACCACTGGATATCGCTTGACCACAGTATGTCCGTGGCGCTCGAAAAATTTTAAAAACGCTTTTTCCATCTGTGGCAGCGTGTAGCGCTTTTTCGTCGCTGGCCTGTCTATGAAGGTGTACTCGTCGCACGGCGTGTCACCGCAAGTCCTGCGGTCGGAGTCGAGCGTTCGAAAGACGCGATCGCAGCTTATGCAACGCTTTGTGTAAAAGCCTTGCTTCTTGAAGATAGCGGCTTCGTAGATGTCCTTCATCAGCTCGCCCAACCAAAATATCTGGACGAGAGTTAAAAGTCTTCGCTCGAAAGAAGCCTACCGTTGTCCAAAGGCTCCGACCCAGATATCCTATTCTAGGACACTCAGCCGAACAACGCGCTCAGCCCGGATAACGCCTCTTCCTCTTTCTTCTCTTCTTTAACTTCCTTCTTTTCCTCGGCCTTTAGCGCTGCCGGAGCTGCTGCCGGGGCTGCTACCGCTGCTGGCACTGCCGCACTTTTTATCGCCTCGTCGATGTTGACGCCCTCGAGCGCAGCCACCAAAGCCTTCGCTCGTGCCTCATCGACCTGCGCGCCAGCGGCCTTCAGAACGTTCATCAGCCCTGCTTCATCTACCTTCTTGCCTGCAGCATGCAGAACCATCGCTCCATACACATATTCCATTCACATACCTCCCTTCAACCGAATAACGCACCTAAACCTGCCATCTCTTCTTCTTTTTTCTCCTCTTTTGCTTTTTCCTCCGCGGGTTTTTTCTCCTCGTCAGGCTTTTCAGCTTTCTCCGCTGGAGGTGCGGCCGCGAGCATCTTCTTCAATTCTTCGCCGAGCGCCTTCTCATCCTTCGCGAGGAGCGCACCAGCTAGGCCCAACATCTCTGCCTTCGCCTTCGCTAACAAAGTGGGCATGACATCCGCAATCGGCAGCCAAGCGTTTAGAGCCAAATTGCGGGCCGCCGCGCTCGCCTTGGAAATCATCACGCCTATCGTAACTTTTGTTGGATAGTTGATGGTCACCGCCAAATTGATTGCGCTAACGCAGGCCACTTGAAGCTGAGCCACGACTTGCTTTTCGTCAACCGTGAGCACTTGTGCTGGGAATATCATGCCCGCTTCATATGCAGCGTGAAGCTTCAGGCCGAGCTCCATCGGCTGGATTCCAAATTTAGATATCGCGTCCACGATCTCTTTGGTTATGACATCACCCTGCTTCAGGATGTGACAGTCCTCGAGGATCATGACCTTGCCAGCTTGGATGCGAGCTTTGATGCCTGCGCGCTGCAATTCCCCGACAACTGGTCCTGGAGCGAATTCGGTCTCGCCCGCAGGTATGATGATATCCTTGGGAGATTTCACACCCGGCTTGGCGGGAGCGCTCGTCTTGCTGGACTCTAAAATCTTCGTCAACCTGAATGGATTCATCTGGGTGAAGATGAGCGCGGATTGGCCGCGAAGATACTTTACAAGCTCCTTTAACTTCGAGTCCTTTTTCCCAGCCGCCTGTTCGATCGCAATCGTTATTATGGTGTTTTTGGCCACTCTTATTTCCGCCTGCCCGCGCAACTTCCGCCTCATCTGCTGAAATTGTGCAGCCGGTAAATCTGTGATGTCTAGAACACCTACAACTGGATAACGCTCGAGCATCTCGGTCAGTTCGCTCACCACTTCCTTCTTCCATGAGGGTATCTCCGCTGCCTTTGCGATCATCGCCATGCTCACACCTCAATTTTTGACGGCTTGCCCATCGTGGCTTTGACCTGAATCGAAGCTATCCGCCGAAATATTGCCTCAAACTTGTGCTCCAATGCATCCAGCACGGCTTGAATGTTATCTGCCAGTTGCTCGTTCTTCATGCTCTCCACACCGATCATGACATGTATCACAGGCTGGTCGCGCATCCTGACCCGCACAGTCTTCTTATATCTTTCTATGATGGGCTTTGGATCTACGGTCGGCGGCACCGGCCTCGGCATCTTTCCACGCGGGCTGAGAATCGGGCCCAAGGCTTTTCCTATCAGTGGCATAAAATCAGACTGAGACACGAATGAGTCGTATGAATTGGACACTTCCTTGGCGCGCTTGCGGTCCTTCTGGAGCGCTTCTACATCTTCCCGATCAAGAACGAGGTCTGCACCGGCATCTCTAGCCTTCCTCGCCAGTTCTCCCCCCGCGAAGAAAACTACCTTCTGTGTTCTGCCTATGCCATGCGGCAACATCACTTCCTCGTTTATACGGCTCTCCGCCTTCTTGAGGTCGAGCCCCTTGAACGTTATCGACAAATCGAAACTCTGGGTGAATTTGCGCTTTTCGCCTTGCCTCGCTTGCTCCAACGCCTTGATTACATTTTCTCGAGAAATCGGCACCACATCACCCCGATTCCTCATCGTGCTTCCCTTCATCAATCTCGCGTTGCACCTCTCGCGCATCTTTGCCGTCGACTGTGACGCCCATGCTGACGCACGTCCCAAGTACCTCCTTAACTGCGGTCTTTGTGCTCTTCGCCAAGCTCGTGCCAATCTTCAACTTCGCAAGCTCAACTGCTTGCGCAAAAGTCAAATTCCCGACCACCTCTTTACCAGCGGTCTTTGCCCCTTTTTCTATGCCGAGCTGCTTCCTTATCATAGCTGCCGCCGGAGGGGAACCGACCTCGATCTCAAATTGCTTGGTCTTTTTATCGGCAATTATTTTGACAGGAACTTTTATTCCGGAGAAAGCTGCTGTCTTTTCATTTATCTTCGCAACCACCTGAGCGATGTTAAGACCAAGAGGTCCAAGGGCTGGACCGATAGGTGGGCCAGGGGTCGCTTTGCCCCCCTCAACTAGAACTTTAACTGTGGACTTCATTTCAAGTCTCCGTCGAGAAACTCTTCCTTAAGCTCCCTCAAAAATAGGGTAGGTGCGCATAAAAACGCTATGGATTCGAACCAAGTGATGCACTTACTCTACGACTTCAAGCTTGCCATAGATGCCAGAGCTGACGTACACTTCGTTCTTGAAGAGCCGCGAGTAACCATTGCTTATGCGTATCTTGTTGCCAACCTTGACGCGGTCGATGTCGTTGTCCCAAAGCGATACTTTTATTCGCCCCGAGTCGTCCTCACCTACCGCCGTGACGACCCTGCCCTCGCGTCCAGTCCTGCTCGTGTAAGTGCGGGGTTCCTCCATCTCCACTATTTTCAGTTCCAAGTCTATCTTGCGCATCTCCGGCTTCACTTCACTCGCTTTCATCCTCTCACTCCTTTTTCTCCTTCTCTTTCTTTTCAATCACCTTGACGTGGTCTCCGCGAACAGTTACTGGTATAGGCACTATAGCTTCAAAGAGTTCCACGGTGACCTCCTCTTTGGATTGATCTATGCGCATAATCCTAGCCTTACTCCCCCTGAACGGGCCGGCTATCAACTCGACGACGTCACCAACCTCCATCCCACTGACGACAGGCTTTGGAACCAAGAAATGCTCCATCTCCGAAATCGACACTTCGCCGCCCACAACTCCCTTGGCATGTTTCAGCCCGGAGCGGGCCTGTTCAACAATCGTTTCTCCTTCAGCCTCGACGAAGACGTAGCCCTTTATTCCAGGTGGAGCCAACACCGATTTTATTGGAAGGTTGAAATTCTTGGCCCTCCTGACTATCATGTCCGCCGCACTCTTCTCCTGCCCAATCGTTGTCCTGACTGCAAAAATGGTTGGCTTGATAACTTCTTGTTTTTCTTCCAACTCGATCACCGATCAACCGACCGAAAGGCCGAGGAGATGCGCAACTACCATTATGATAAAACCTACGAAACCTATCAACAATATCCCCAAGCCAGTCACCTTCGATACCGTCATGTACTCGCTCCTGTCTGGTTTCCTAGCCACCCTCAGTACGCGCCTGCATTCGTGAAAGAATTCTTTAAACATCTACTTCAAGAACTCCAATCCTAAATCTATTGTCGAAGCTTGGCCCTTCTCTTTCTTCGGTGTTGGGCGTTCACCGGAAGCCAAGATATATGGCGAGTGGACACCTGACAGTATAACCATCACCCTAACGGTATTCTTGAGCTCATCGGATATCTGAGCCCCCCATATCACATGCGCCTCTGGATCCAACGCCTCCGTAACTCGGCCGACTATGTTCTTCGCTTCCTCTAGCGTCAGGCTGGGATCTCCGACAACGTTGATCAAAGCTCCCTTAGCTCCGGTGATATCAACATCAAGAAGCGGGCTGCTCAGCGCCTCCTCCACCGCCTCTGCGGCTCGATTCTCCGTGTCCGACTCGCCAACGCCAATCATCGCGATGCCGCCGTTCTGAAGCACAGTTCTGACATCTGCGAAATCCAAGTTGATCAGGCCGGGCTTGGTTATCAACTCTGTTATGCCCTTGATCGAATCCATGAGCAGCTGATCGGCTACCTTGAAGGCAGCGGCTATCGGAAGGTCCGGCGCGATTTTGAGCAGTTTCTCGTTTGGAATTACTATGACAGTATCGGCCAACTGTCGCAACTGCTGCAGGCCCTTCTCAGCGTTCTGCCTCCTACGCTTGCCCTCCACCTCAAATGGCAAGGTGACAATGGCGACTGTCAAAGCTCCAAGTTTTTTGCCTATCTCCGCCACGACCGGCGCAGAACCCGTGCCCGTGCCTCCGCCAAGACCACACGTGACAAAAACCATATCCGCGCCATGGACCTGCTCCTTTATCAAATTTTCATCCTCGCGCGCGGCCTTCTGCCCTTTATCTGGGTCGTTCCCTGCTCCCAAACCGTATGTGACATCGCGACCGATCAAAACCTTGCGGTCGGCTGTCGTGTAGAGAAGGTCTTGCGCATCCGTGTTCACCGCGATAGTGTCAGCGCCTCGAATTCCCACCTCCATTATGCGCGCCACAGTGTTGCATCCAGCGCCACCGCATCCAACCACAATTATCCTAGCACGCGCCTGCTCGAGCACCTGCTCAAGCTCGCGATCTATCGATGCAGAAACGGACGAGATCTCTGGCTTGGCCGCTTGAGCTGGAGCCGTCTTCAGCGCGAGGTCGAACCCACTCTCAGGTTTAAAATCGGACTTTTCCATGATCACTATTCTCCATCTGACTTCTGCAATCGCAAATCGGTAGCGGATTACTTAAATATTTGCCTCCTTCAGCAACTCATGTCCACGAATGGGCTTCACACCAAGTTCGGTCGCTATTTTCATAATTTTTGCTCGAGCACTCGCGTCCAACCCCTTCCAATCTAGCACGAAGAGCTGCACACC
>CAZLQN010000026.1:0-11023 GCA_964561735.1 Hadarchaeota archaeon (SeqCode)
TCGTGCTCTACAGGCTCCAGCGCGGGGGCCACGTTACGGCGGAGTGGAAGGAGCAGCGAGGTAGGCCGGCGCGAAAGTATTACAAGATCACCAAGAAAGGAAAGGAACTATCTGAAGAGGCAGATGGTTATTTCAAAGAGCTTTATGGGAAGCTTGTAAAGAAATCCTAGCGCAGGCGGCGGTAGGCGACAACAAGCCTGTGAATCACTGTGATGTACGAAAAGATCGCCACCAAAATCAGCGCATACCCAGTTCGTTCGACCAGCGCGAATATCGCGAAGATCAGCATGCGCTCGGCCCGTTCAGCGAACCCGATATCTAACTTTCCAGTCCCAGCCGCTTCGGCACGGGCACGGGTATAACTCACCATGAAACCTCCCACTAACGCCAAAATACCAGCTAGCCAGCCCCATTGCCCCAGCTCCAGCGTTCCACCATATACGATTCCGATGATTATCGCTGCCTCCGTAAAGCGGTCCACGACGGAATCAAGAACCCCTCCGAAAGCGGTCACTTTTCCTGCAAAGCGCGCGACTGCACCGTCGATCATGTCGAAGAATCCACACACAAGCAGTGCGATCGCAGCGAAACGTGGCAAACCGTAAGCAAAAAGTATTCCTGCAAGCAAGCTCACCACGAGCCCGATACAAGTTAGCACGTTTGGCGTGAACCCTGCACGAGCAAATGCTTTTGCCACTGGCTCGAGCGCGCTGTCAACCTTGCTCCTAAATCCGCTTAGCATGATATCACCACAACAGTTTTTTTCTCACCAAATAAGTGTGTCTGGGTGAACATTTGATATATCTTGGGCCAGCTGGAGTTCCAATCTCATGCGAGGAGCGAACCAGTCTAGCCGGCATCGAGTGCACAGCAAAGCTCAAGCTGAACGCCCTCGAGTGCGAGTTCGTGCGGCAAGTGGGCATGGGAAACGAGATGGCGCGACAGGTCGGTGAGCTCGCTGGAAAGCTTGGCGTTCGTCTATCTGTTCACTGTCCATACTTCGTGAACTTGTGCTCGCAGGAGAAAGAGAAACTCAAGGCTTCGAAGAAGAGGATACTCGACTCGGTGGAGAGAGCCCATTTCATGCGCGCCGATGTAGCTGTGTTCCACGCTGGTTTTTACGGTGAGCTCTCCCCTGACGATGCACTGGATGCCATCAAGCGGGCATGCGCCGAGATGGTGGATGAGATGACATCGAGTGGGATAAATGGCGTCAACCTCGGGTTAGAAACGATGGGGAAGCAATCGACCTTTGGGACAATCGGCGAGATAATTTCAGTTTGTAGGGAAGTCAAGAATTGCGTGCCTGTCGTAGATTGGGCACACATCAACTGCAGATACCTTGGGATTTTCAAGGGGCAGGAAGACTATAGAAAAATATTCGACCAGTTGGCGCCGTTGAAACTGAAACACCTACACACTCACGCAACGTGCGCCGAGTGTACCATCGCTAAATCAGGATTGGGGAACGAAAGACGTCACCTGACACTCGACGCGAAGAAGCCAGACTATGAACCACTGGTCAAAGAAATTTTGAAGAGAAAAATAGACATCACGATGATTTCAGAAAGCCCTGTACTGGAGCAGGACGCCCTATTATTAAAGAGGATGTTCGAGAAGCACGGATACAAATTCTGATCATGCTGAGCGCAGCTTATCCAAAATGTCTTTTTCGGCGATTTCCGCTTGTTCTCCAGTACTCATATCACGAATCGTTACCTTTTTTGCGGCGAGTTCTTTCGGGCCAACGATTACAGCATACTTTGCTTTTCTCGAGTTCGCGTAAGATATCGCCTTTGCCAGAGTTCGCCCCATCAGATCGACGTCCACGCGCAAGCCTGCTCCGCGCAGCTCCTGAGCTATCTCCAAACACTTTGGCAACGTCTTTTCACCGGCTGGCAGGAGCATGCAATCGAGGGCTTCCGCTTGGGGCTTTTTCCCTTGGGCGAGGAGCGCGGCGCCAATTCTATCGATGCCGAACCCAATGCCGACCGCCGGGCAAGGCTCTCCGCCGAGCAGCGATATCAATTCATCGTACCTCCCGCCCCCCCCTATCTGCACATCACCCACGTAAAGTTCGAAGACGAGATCTGTGTAGTACTCCAGCCCGCGAGCTATGCCGAAATCAACGTTGAACTCTTCGACCCCCAAAATTTTTAGATAGTCTAGTATCTCCCGCAAGTTTTCGACCGCGGCCTTGGCCTTCGATATGTGTGTGACTGCTTTCTCGGCTTTTTCGATCGCATCGCTGCCCCGCAACTTTATCAACATCTTCAACATCTTTTTATCCATTTCTTTCACAGAGGCTTTGTTCAACTCATCGTCGAGTCGCGCTTCATCCTTGCTGTCAATGGCGCGCATGATCGGATCTTGGGCCTCACCTTTCACGCCCGCATGCGCCAGGACTTCCCTCAACGCTTTTATGTGGCCGATCCTTAGCTCGAAGTTTTTGAGCCCGAGCTCGCGAATTGCATGATATGCTAGGGCGATGACCTCGGCGTCCGCCTCGGGTTTTGCTGAGCCTATCAGTTCCAATCCGGCCTGCAGGAACTGTCGCCATCTCTTCGCCTGCGGCTCTTCGTAGCGGAAGCAGTTGCCGAAGTAGAAGAGCTTCAGCGGCTTGGGAGCAGACTTGAGCTGCTCGATGTAAAGTCTCACGACGGGCGCAGTCAGCTCGGGTCTAAGTGCCAGCCACCGCCCTGACTTGTCTTTGAAAGCGTAGAGCTGATTTACAACGTTCACCCCGCTTTTTTTCTCGAACAGCTCTAGGTGCTCGAAAATCGGCGTTTCGACTTCGACGTAGCCGTAGCGCCTGAACAGGTCACTCATTACTCGCGTGACGCGACGTATGCTCGCCAGTTCTTCTCCAATCAGGTCACGCGTTCCCCGTGGTCTCTGCATTTTATCATCTCGCCACGTTTTCCACGACGAATGTCCAAGTCGAAGAGAACGGCCCAGCGTTGCCCGCGTTGTCGTATGCTCTGACCTTCCAGCTGTAGGTCCCGTTTTCTAGAGTTATTGTTGGGGTGTATGCGCTGAGAGAAACGTTATCCGCCGAAATCGCTGGGAACAAGAAGTCCGCGTCGTTGTCCGCCAATATTTCATAGTTTTGTGCATCAGCGACGTCGGACCAATCGAAGACAGGCGTGTTGTCCACGTGTAACCCGTTCGTTGGCGAGACGAGTTCGGGTGCGCTTGGTGGGGTCGTGTCAACGGTGAACGTCCAGACAGAAGAGGAAGTTTCTCCCCATTCGCCAATTCCGACTACTTTCCAGGAGTAGTTATCGTCGGGCAAGGAGTTTTCAGCGGCAGGGGTGTAAGAAAATTCTGTCGTGAATAAACGGTTCTCCACGGGTGATGAGAAGTCCGTGTCGTTGTCGACGAGCAGGCGGTGGTTCTCCGCGTTTAATCCAGCCACCCACGCAAACCTCGGTGTGTTGTCGTTTTCAAGCAAGCCATTTTCTGGGGAACTGAGAGAAGGCGCCCCGGGCGGCGCGGTGAGAGCGAGTTTGAAGTTTTCTGGCCAATCGCCCCAGTTGCCAGCTGCATCCCTCGCGCAGACACGCCAGTAGTATGTGCCGCCAGCGGTGAATGTGAACGTGTATGAGTTCTCTGCGATCGAACTATTGTCATGGAAGTACGGCGGGTCAAATGAAGGAGCGGTGCATATCTGCAGGCGGTAGGTTGCATTTGGTTCTGGTTGTGTCCAAGTGAACGTTTTAGTCATAACATTGTCGGTCCGATTATCTTCTGGAGATATTAGCGTTGGGGCGGCTGGCTGCACAGTATCTATCGTGAATGTCCACGTCGATGTCCATCCGATCTCCCTGTTATCAGCGCCGAGCGCCCTGACCTTCCAATAGTATGTGCCATCGGCGAGAGCCGAGGTCGAAGTGTGCGTGTTGCCTGCGATGTTTTCGAGTATCTCTGGGGAAGAGAAGTCTGGATTGTTATCGACCCAAAGCTCATACTTCTCCGCGCCTACCGTGGAAAGCCAACTGAAAGTTGGAGTGTTGTCGTTTATCCACGCACGATCAACAGGCAATGTTAATGACGGCACGTAATTGATTTGAACCACCTTGATCCAACCATTTGAACTTGTGTATGCGATTCGCAGGTAACCGATGTCCCCTACATCCCCCTCAAAAATACGTACGCTCATCGGGGTGGGGAGCGCATATATTTCGGCCGAAACAGACTCAACGAGCCAAGCGCCTACTATCTGGCTGTTTTCATCAAGAAATATCAACAATGACTCGGGGAGATCGGGAGTCAATGATGGTGAATTAAACCCGCTAAAATTAGATATCCCTGTGCCCTCTTTGTTCAAAGTAAAAACTGCGTAACCGTCTAGGATCTCGGACAGATCGCCGGTTCTGAGATAAACCTGCATAGTCTGTGTGTCGAGCACGATGTTTTCCCGATTTTCGCCGAAATTGAAAACGTAGCTTTGGGCTTCGCTACCCCATGAACGGAGTGTTGCTCTGCGTACTGCGTTCAGCAACATGTTTGCTGGCGTCCAATTCAGCCAATCCCTCGCGTAAGAGTATCCACTCGCGTCAAAGATTACATAATCAATCTTGCAGTTGTAGTTGTCCCGATACGTGTTGATAAGCTGTCGAAACTCGTCTTCGCCCACCTCCGAAACAAGCCGCTGAACGTCGGGCCGTCTGCCACCAATCTCTTGGGCCTGACGATCAACTATGCGATAGATGTAGTCGGGTGGGCGGATGGTCGCGGTGTTTTCCCACTCTCCTTCGAACCCGCTGGTCTCGGTGCCGTCCACCACCGAAGGCCTCCTAGCTGTGGCGGTGAAGAGGTGCCCGTATGACCACTGGATTGCGAATATGGAGTTATCGGGCGTATTTTCTTTAGCCCAGCATGCCGCATCCATTATCCCCTCTTGTAGGGTATCTCCTATCGGCGGGCCAGTATTCTCGGCCTGAGCACGCGCATTTATGATATACGGAGTGGCGACCAAGCAAATGATGACAGCGATCGCGATGGGCCTGCGGATGGGATTTATCTCTCCGATAGATGATCCAAATGATGAAATGGAGAGACGTTTGAGTCCAATTACTATCGATGCCGCCCCTACCCCGGCTAATACCGCTAGAATCGGCCACCACTGCCTGAGGAAACGTAATTGAGCACGGGCGAGTAAAAACAGCACGAGCAGCCACGGCAACAACAATAGTTCCCCCCGCTTCCTCGTGTAAATTATTTTCGTCAATGCAACGGCCACAAACAAAAATACTATTGTGGTGAGCAATCCTGCCCCATAATATTGCGAGAGCGCCCCACCCCACTCCTCAACTGGGGCGCTCTCACTGGCATACTTAGGAATAGTTACGCTCGGCGTCCTGAGACCGATAAACTCTAGGGCCCCAGAAACGAAACTGATTAAAGATGTCCTCACAAAAAATATCCCAACACATGCCACAGCTATCACAACAATCATTCCTTTGATTCCGAAATACCTTCCCGCTAGCACGAATGCTGCGATGGCTGCAAATGCCAACATTAGGGGGAGATTGGAGCCGCCACCGATGAGCCAAATGACGAGTGGGGCAATGCTCAGCATGATCGAGGTGCCAACTATCAACTGTGAATTTCTACAGATGCTATCCCAAATCGCCTTTAACCCCCAGCCTCCTCGCTTATGGGTGAAGCTTTCGTTGAGGATGACTAAGATGAGCGCGGCGAAGATTATCACAGCTAAGTAGAGATAACCACCACCCCAGACAAATCCAAGGACACCGTAAACCAAACCTCCTATAATAGAAAATTTGAGGATCGACTCGCGCGGCGCTTTGAACAACTTTATGGTGAGAAAGATCGTCCACGCTGCTAGCATTACATCCAACACATCGTGGTCGAAAGCTCCCACCTTCGACCAATATACTGGAGAGGTGGTCCCTGGGGCGCATGCCATGATAGCTAGGAAGAACGCGGCTGCACAGCCGCCGATGTCTCCAAAGAACTCGCGCCCGATGAGGAAGACGGGGATGATCATCAATATGAAGAAAATTGGCGGCAGGTAGCGTGTCACGTCTTCAACCGTGATGTTTGGATTGATGGCGCTGAGGCCCTTGTATAACATCGCCGCTATCACTGGCTGCCCCTGCTCGGAGGCCCCGATGGCCTGTCCCTGCGGCGGGTGGGAGAGCATGTATCTGTCTCCCATGCCGTTGTTGTTGACTATGTCTTCAGTCAGCCCGAAAAACCAGCCGGCGTCCGAAGTCGTTGGGCCCTGAAATTTTGATGTTGGTAACAAATATGAAAGTGATACCGCCATCAACGCGACTAGATAGACAAATATCAACCATCGCTTCCAATTCAAGCTGTCACCAATTGCCCTAGTAGCCCGCAGTTTAAAAATAGTGCTACTTAGTAGCCCCAAGACTACCTAATCTTCCCAACAGTTTTTAACCTTTGGCCAGCTCCTCTAGCTCTCTCCGCATCTCTCTGAGGGCGTTCTCCCCGGCACTTGGGGCTATTTGAAGCATCCTCTCGATGAAGCGCTCCACAAACTCAGTTCGTTGTCTCTGCTTTTCCATGGCTTCGTTCGCACTTATTGGATCGAGTGGGGCGTTGCACCGTTGACAGAACCTTGCGCTTGTTGAATTTAGGGTATCACACCAGAGTCACGTTGAATTCCTTCAGGATTTCCGCCAGCCTAGCTAGTGGGAGACCAACCACATTGAAATAACATCCATCGATCTTCTCGACGAACAATCCCGCTTTTTCCTGGATCGAATAGGCTCCGGCCTTATCGAACGGCTTGTCCGTGACGACATAATTGGATATCTCCTCCTCACTCAACCTCTTGAACTTCACCCTACTCCTCACGAAGTCCACCTTTGTCTTCCCCGTGGAGGCATCGATGACCGCTAGGCCTGTCAAGACTTCGTGCGTTTTGCCGCTCAGCTCCCTCAACATGGATTTTGCCTCTTCCTCGTCCTTCGGCTTGCCTAGGATCTTCCCCTTGAGTACGACGATGGTGTCCGCCCCTATTATCAGCCCCCCTCTCGCCCTCCGGGCGACATCCTTTGCCTTGGTCAGAGCTAATGTCTTGACCAATTTCTCGGGGTCGGAAATGTTGAATTTGGACTCCCTCACCCTGCTGTCGACGACCTTCACCCTTAGCCCGAGCCCCCTGAGCAGCTCGAGGCGGCGGGGCGAGGTTGAAGCGAGTATGATTTTCATTTTGATCCCGAACCTTTGACTATTTGTACCAGTCTAAACTCTGAACGATGTAATCGATGAAAGCGTCGAAGAACTCCTTGGATTCCTTGTCCATCTTAGTTCGGCTGATTAACACCTTCGCCCGTTTCGCATGTTTCATGGACTTCCTCTTTGCGGCCTCCAACCCACCAGTGTTCCTTATCGCCGCGCACACCCTCTCGAGGTCTTCCGGGCTGATCCTGCCCTTGCCGAGCACGCTCTTAATTGCCTTTGACTCTTCAGGCCCAGTGTCCTTACTGCGAATTTTGGACATTATTCTGCTACGGGTTTCACTTGAAAATTTATCTGGCATCTCGCCCCCAAGTTTCCCTTGCTCTTCACTACACCTTTAGCTTTTGTCCCAACGCCACTCTCGAATTTATGTGCAAAGCCTCTAGTAGTAAATACTTTTTAACCAGGGGGATGTCACCATATGCAAAAGGGACATCGAGGAAAACACTATGGCAAGAATAATGGTCGAGTGCCGTGATTGCAAGTGGCGCGGTCGGATGTCAGCCCACATGATAAGTGTTACGCCTTGCCCCAAGTGCGGGCGTCCCCTGCGAAAGCCGGAAGCAAGCGGCAAGAAAGAGCGTGGCGCTGGCTTTGTCCGCAGGTAATGGGTTGCTCCGACGCTTGATGCTCGGAAGGTCTTTGCTGGGTCATCCAAGTAGCGGGGTTCTTTTTTTAGCAAAGTTTTTGTGGCGCCAAGCGGGTTAAATCGATTGTGGATAAAAAGAAAAAGGGGGATAAGCTAAGGACATTTAGTTGGTGATGCCCCCCGCATTTTTACCGGTAAACTGATCATCGAACCTTATCACTTTTCATGCAGAATCATACACTTTGGGTAAAATCACTTTCGCGGGCGTCTACGCCTCTTGCTGTGCACGCGTTTTCTAACATTTTTCAGGTGCATTCTTCTCACGTAGAGAACTGCCGTAACCCCGATTACCGCCACCACGATGATGATTCCAATGATGAGCGGCCATCTCGTCGGCGCCTCTTCGGGGGGTCCCGCTTGCCACATATTTGTTTCTGTTGCCCTGACAGTTTCGGTCATGCCACCCGAGACCATGTACGCCTCCACTAGAGCCCCGGTCTGTTTATCCCAATAATAGGTGAGCTGGGTTCCATACTGCGAGAAGCTTGCGTAAATCACTGTTCTATCTCCCCCCGCGTAGGTTCTTGAGTTCTCTCCAGCGATCGTCACGTTGTCATCGCCGTACCTGCCCATTTTGATTTGATCTCCAGTCTTTGAGTTAGCGGGAATGACGAATCCTGAGAGTCCCCTTAGGACTCCTGAGGGCCCCCTAAAGAATCCGCCGCCAGCCGCCACATCAACAGTAATATTGTCGCTATTCTCTGTTTCATCGAGCATGTACATTGTCACGCGCGCGGTTACAGCCGTTCCATCGACGCTTAGAAATTCCAATTTCATCCACTGGGGCAAAAGTGCATCAGGAGGTGTATCACTAAATGTGAAATCTAATTTTATCCAGTCGCCAGCTTTAACGCCTACCTGCACTTCTGGCGGAGGCGTAATAGGTTCAGTTGGTGCCCAAGAAGGCGTCCAGTAGCTCATAAGCGGGTAATGGTCTTGATTTGCATTCCCAGTAATATTGTATGGGGTGTCACCTATTCCCTCGCCTCCGGGGATATCCTGGTTCCCGCCTCGATAGTTATCCACGCCTGTGTAATCGCTCCAGTAGTTCCCGCCCGAGGGGTAGCCGTTGTCCCAGTAGTTGATGCCATTATCATATGCCTGATTATCGTTGTTCTCGAAGTTGTTGTGATAGATGAGGTTGTTCGACGAATCCTCAAGGGCTATGCCTGTGCCAGAAGAATTCGAGACGTTGCATCTCGTCACATCATTGGTTTTCGAGCGGACGAGGTAGATGCCATTTCGATTATTTTCAATTGTGGCATTTTTGACCTCTCCGTTAGCCACGTTTTTCAAGTAAATCCCATAGTAAGCTACTCCACCGTTCTCCACTAGACAGTTCCTGATGACGAAATAAGCATCCGTGTTCCTTATCTCGATCCCGTTAGCGTTCGACGCGTTGATGCCCCAGTTTTCCACGATATAAGGATCATTCTCCATTCCCGAGCCGGAGGTGACGCCGTTCGCGGTAGTAAAACCAGCGTTGCCCTCGATGTATATCGGACTATGGGGCATCAAGGTAACCGCCAAGCCCGCCCTGACCATCGCCGTGTACCAGATGTTTGCCGTGAACTGGACGCCTGCCCTCACCCTATTCTCGGTCATACTTTTTATCCAGTCGTTCCATAAAATGTTGTTTTCCAAAAAATCTGTTAGATTAACGCCCCCGTTGAACCCTTCCCTGGTGAAGCTGAAGCTATCTTCAAGCGTCGCCATGGCCGCGTCGAAGACATTGTCGAGCTCCTGGGGCACGTAGTTGTCGGGAATCGACATCTCGCCAAGATGGCTGTCTATTTCGTGCTCGTAACTCCCGTGATTACCGCTTGGGTCGTAATCCCACGTTGAGTGGAGGGGGTTTGTGGAGTCGCAGGTGTAATGGCATATAGCGCCCATCAGCTCCGCGGCCTGCTGCCAGTTTTCATCTTCTAAATTCCGAACTATATTGTCAAACACGTTTTCAACGGCCCAAGGCAACTCGCCACCTATATATACCAACGGATTGTAACTCTCCGCATCCAACCAGTGCCAGTCGCTTCCTCCCCAACCCTGGTCCGGTTTGATTGACCATTCGACGATGGTGCTCGAGTACGTCGAGAAAAACCAGTTCAAATCATCTGGCATGCAGTCGATCGCCTTCGAGGCGATAAGTTGGTGGGTGCTCCAGCCCCACGAATACACGGTGGGGGTCTGCACGGAGAAGATACAGATAGAAACGGCCAGCAGCAAACACACTGAAATGGAAACTTTGGACTTTGAACTCATTTTTTGACCTTCTTACTCAATATAATTAATGAAGCAAATGCCGACGATATCACTAGGGTCGAAAGCAAGACCTCTTTAAAGCCTCCCGTCCTCATGTTTTGCCTCCTAGATAATTTACATAAGATAGTTAAAGTACTAAAAATATGTCGTTTAATGGTCGAAATCGGGTCACTAAAGCCCGCGTGTCGGCACCCAACAGGTTGAAGTTGGTGGGGACGTGACGGCATAAAGCCTTTGCGCGCCGTCCTTGGGGGCTGGAACGACGAATGGGATAAGCCAAGGTCGTTCTAGCAAGCGACGCGCGGGCAGCACGCCAGTTTTGGAGGCTGAACCTGGCCGCGAATTGTCACAGCGATTTACAGGCAAAAACGAGAAAAGGTAAGTTAACGGCACCAAAGTGGTGCGAGGGGCAGAATTTGGATCTGAAGGCCCCACCAGCTTGCCGATCCTCGCTTTATTGGGGCATAAAACAAAAGAAAGTTGTAGGAAAAATTAGGTAGCCCCGATGCTACTACTCAGTTTCCTTTTCCTTTGAAACCTCGACCGGCGCGGGCGCCACTTCCTTAGTGGTGACCATTATCCAACCGAGCCAGAAGCCCAACCCGCATATCACGAGTATTCCAACTGTTATTGGTAGAGCAAACGCCAAGGCGCCACGCGCCCAAGCGCCAGAACCACCAACTACGTATCCAAAGAAAATATGTACGATAACCACCACAACACACAAAACGCAAATCACTGCTCCCAACGCTCTTCCCACACTATCACCTTATTCTGCAAAAACTTGTTTCAGGCTATTTAAATAACTTGCGTAAAGCTTGGTGTGTTGCATTAATCTTTAAAAATCGAACACTGATCTAATATTGGCACGTT
>CAZLQN010000027.1:0-10441 GCA_964561735.1 Hadarchaeota archaeon (SeqCode)
ACATTGGACGGCAGAAAGCTTCGTCACCGCTAATCCGGCTACAACGGCTACAATCACAACCACTATGAAGGCTAACTCACCAACTTTGGCAAGCATATTCGCTGATGAAACCTTTTTAGGCATTTATTCACCTCCGTTGGCTTTTGATTAATGTTATAAAAGCCCATTTTATAAATCTTTCGGTTAAAACAATTCTTTTTGGATTTGGTTGATAATAAAAGATAATTCTCTAGAAAAGCACCGATAAACTCAAAAATAGGGAAGTTCAAACGCTAGATGGTGTTGGAATGCCAGAACTGTCTGAAAAGGAGATGAAAAATATAGCTAGAGCCTTTGTTAGGCACTCTATGAAAATAGGACGCCGCGCCGATGGAAAATTTGAATCTGTTCGCATCCTGTACAACGCCACCGACCCGAGCTGCGAGCGCATGGCGTTCAATATCGAGGAAGAGTGCTGGCGCGTCGGGGCCCACACGCTCCTGCTCACCGAGCGCTGCTGGCAGGATAGGCAACACTACAAAATCACCCCTGAGAAATCCCTCAAGGAGATGAGCCCGTTCGCTGATGCGATAGCGAGGCGAGCCGACGTCACAATCTACCTGGGTGAGGATGACGATCCCATGTGGGCACAGGGGCTCTCGGGAAAAATCAAGCTCACAGGGCCAATCAGGCAGAAGCTTCACGAAATCTTGGACAAACGAAAGGTTAGATGGGCGTACTTTGGCTGGCCTGTGTCTGGTGCTGCGAGGGGCTACGGCTGCCCTGTCGCCAAGTTCAGGCAAATTTTCTTCGACAGCATTAGGGCGAGTTTTACACCCGAGTTGCTGGAACTCTGCGAATACTACCGCAGGTCGCTCGCTGGCAAAGACAAAGTAAAAATAACCGCCGCTGACGGCACAGACCTGAGCCTCAGGATAAAAGGCCGCCCGGTGCTCGTCGACGATGGTTTCATCTCGCGAGAGGACATAGCGCGGGGAGATGTCGGGCTGAACATACCTTCTGGAGAAATCTTCGTGGCTCCCCTCGAGACCACCGCCGAAGGTAAGATTTTCTTTGAAAATGCTGCAATTCACGGATTCGGCAAGGTCAAGGGGCTATGGCTAAAGTTCCGCCGGGGAAAGATCGCAGATTACGACGCCACCAGCGGCAAGGCGAACTTCTCAAATTTCCTCAAGGCGAACACAGGCGAAAAGGACCGGATCGCAGAGTTCGGCGTGGGCTGCAACCCCGGTGCGAGGTACACGGGCGGCAGCATCATCATCGACGAGAAAATTTTTGGTACCGTCCACATCGCGATAGGCAACAACACGGGGGCTTATCACGGCAAGAACAAGGCCTCCAGCCACCTCGACCTCATCAGGGACATGCGTCGTGGGCAATTTTCGGTAGACGGGAAGCTCGTCATGGACCGTGGAAAACCCAGCAAGCTATAGGGCCCACTTTTTGGCCAGATAGTCAACCTCGGCTTCACTAAAATCCAGCTCTGCTGCAATTTGCTGGGCTGTTTTTTTGTCACGCCTGAAAATTATTCCAAAGTAGGGCAAAAAATCTTTTCGTGCCACATGACTTGAAGTGTGGCAGCGCCTCGCAACTTTCTTCGCAACGCTGTCCCGCGTCGCCCTCACGGCCCTCGTGCGAGACATCTTAGTAATCACGCTCGGCAGCTGAAAACGCGCGAACTTTAGCTCACCTCGCCTCGACATCGCCACGCCGGCCGTCATCATATCGCTCGCGTACTTCCACATTTTATAGGCCTGCCTCCGCTTGGTCCTGCCCAGAAAGATATCGGCTCGAGCGATGGCCTCGTATACTTCAGCTAGATCGGCTGGGTCCGCTAACACCTTGGGTATATTTTCGTCTATCCACGCGAGGACATCCTCTGGCGGCATGTCCAGCGACCAAAGCAACTCTCGCGCCTGCTTGGCCGTGGTGGCGCGCATGAGCTGCGATAGGACATCGAAAATATTTGCTTCACGGTCACGTTTGTACAGCACCACATCCTTCATGGCAAGATGCTTCTTCCCCTCGGCCAACGCCTGCAGGTCGTTGATCGCTGAGCGCAGGTCGCCATTCGACGTCTCGGCGATGACTTTCAATGCCATGGGCTCGGCCTCGATTTTTTCCATACGACATATTTTTTGGAGGGCGCCGACGATTGCGTCCTGTTGCACGCGCCTGAAATTTATCATCAGGCAGGATGCTCGGATCTGCCATGGTATCTCATACTGGTCGTTTGCGATTAGCACAACTGGATTTCTTGGGTCTTCGATGAGCTCCCCTATCGCGCGATAGCCACCGCGATCGGCTACTCCATAAACGTTATCGACCTCATCCAACACCACTAACCGTTTGCCCGTCGTGCCCGAAAAAAGGGTCCCAGCGGCGGCCGCGGTACCAGCTACATGTTTAATAACATCGAACGATCTTTTGTCGCTCGCGTTCATCTCCACGAGATCCCACTTCATCTGTCTCGCGAGTGCCTGGGCTGCAGCCGTCTTTCCAGTGCCGGCTGGGCCGTAAAGCAAAAGCGCGGGCTTGCTCGGCCGCCCTTTGCGCCAACCCTCAGCCCAGCTGAGTATCTTCCTGACAGCCTGTGGTTGGCCAACGAGCTCTCCAAGCTCCTGCGGCCGATACTTGTCCGCCCAGAGCTCAGACATTTATATCACCTAGGTCGTCCTCAGGCGATCGCCGAGCAAACTGAAATGCGCGAGAAGGGCCTCGAGCTGGATGCGCTCGTTCGCGCCTTCCGTCAGCCTGAAATCCACCTCGCCAACTTTATCCATCAGCTTCACCTTCGTAGGCTCTGGGATTTCCAAGCTCAGAATTTCTCGATGCACTTGCTGCAGGATATCCTCGCCCGAGAGCCCCTGATCGATCAGCATACCAATGAGTTTGGAGCGTGCATCCTCAAACTTTCCTGCGAGTGCTGCCTCAAGCATCTCCTTCACGTCCTCCGGGCGCGCGGAGGCGCTCACGTCATATACTGCTTTCGCATCGACCTTTCGCTTCACCGTCGCTGTAGCTTGGAGAACATTTATCGCGCGGCGCATGTCTCCTTCACTCATGTAGATTATCGCTTGGATCGCGTCTTCTTCAAGCGTCAATTTCTCCGCGCGAGCAATCCTCTTGAGCATCGCGGCTATGTCCTTATCGACCAACCTCCTGAACCTGAAGATGGAGCAGCGCGACTGGATGGGCTCGATTATGCGACTCGAGTAGTTGCACGCTAAGATGAAGCGCGCGGTGTGCGTGTACATCTCCATGGTGCGCCGCAAAGCATTCTGGGCGTCTGAAGTCAGGGCGTCCGACTCATCGAGATAAACAATTTTGTATGGAACGTCGCCTATGGGCATCGTACGCGCATAGTCCTTCACCTTCGTTCGAATGGTGTCGATGCCCCTCTCATCCGACGCGTTGAGCTCGAGTATGTTATACCTCCACCCGCCTCCGAAGAGTTCTCGAGCGATGCAGAGCGCGGCCGTCGTCTTCCCGGAGCCTGGAGGCCCAGCGAAAAGCAGATGGGGCAAAGATTTTTTATCAACAAAGTTTTGGAGCCTGCTGACTATCTCATCTTGCCCGACCATATCTGAAAGTTTCTCTGGGCGGTATTTTTCCACCCATATCTCTTCCGCCTCAACCAAGCTCACACCCTTCTGAGCTTCTCCTTCATCTTCTTCTGAGCGGTCCTCTTGTAGGATTCAAACAGACTATCGATGATTTTGTCGACGACCTCGCGCTCGAACCTACCGCGGGAGAGCTTGATTCGATAAATGTATTTCAGCCCACCTTTCCCCTTGCTGAGCTTGGTGCTGAGCAATCCCCGCTTGCACAGGCCGTTCATCGTAGCGTTTACCGCCGAGCGGCTTATGCTGTGCTTCACCTTCAAACGATTATAGATATGGCGCGCGGTAGCTTTCTTTTCCTTCCACAAAATTTCCATGATCTCCGATTCAAGAGGGCTGAGCACTGTTTGGGCGCCTTGTTTGAATGGCCTGTATTCGGTCCAGCGGAACAAATTCACCACCAAAGACTGTGGAAAGATTGTTTTAGCCTATTAAAAAGTTTGGGGAACGAATTTTATACTATTGGATGTACGATAAGTTGTGGTCGTTGACATGATTCAACCAGCTCAAAAAGTTTACGACGCGAAAAAATTTGAAACAGAAGTCCACGCGAGGTGGCAGGCAGACAACATCTACGAAAAAGTGAAGCTCGCACATGCAAAAGATCCAACTTGGTTCTTTCTAGACGGGCCGCCGTACGCGAGCGGAGCAATCCACCTTGGTACGGCTTGGAACAAAATAATCAAAGATGTCATCATCCGCTACAAAACGATGCGCGGCTTCAACGTCCGACGACAGCCCGGGTGGGACTGCCACGGGTTGCCGATAGAGGTCAAGGTGGAGGAGAGGCTCGGGGTGAAGTCGAAAAAAGATATCGAGCAGACGATAGGCGTGGAAAAATTTATTGATGAGTGCAAGCGCTGGGCGCTCGAGCACGTCGACATTATGACGAAGCAGTTCAAGCGTCTCGGCGTGTGGATGGACTGGAACGCGCCATACATCACCATAACCAACGACTACATCGAATCGGCCTGGTGGACGATCAAACGTGCCCACGAGAAAGGACTGATGCAGAAGGACATGCGCGTAATCCACTGGTGCCCTAGGTGCGAGACCGCGCTCGCAGAACACGAGGTGCGCGGCGAATATCTCGAGGTGAAGGACCCATCGCTGTATGCCCGCTTCAAACTCATCGACAAACCAAACGAGTACATGCTCATATGGACGACCACGCCTTGGACTTTACCGGCGGACATGGCGGTCTGCGTGCACCCTGAGTACTCCTATGCGAGGGTGTCCGTCGGGAACGACATCTATATCATGGCCGAGCCCCTCGTCGCAAAAGTCATGGGTGAGCTGGGCATCGCGGAATATAAAATCATGGAACTCGTGAAGGGGGACAAGCTCGAGGGCCTGCGCTACGAACATCCTCTCCTCGAAGAAGTGCCAAAGCAGAAGGAGTTCGCGCAGCATCACCGCATCATCTGCGGAGAGCACGTGACGCTGGAGGAGGGGACGGGCTGCGTGCACACCGCGCCTGGACATGGAGAAGAAGATTTCGTAATCGGTGTAAAATATGGGCTGCCGATCTTCAGCCCTGTCGGCTCGGATGGGAAATTCACGGACGAGGCTGGGAAGTATGTTGGACAATTCGTCAAGGATGCTGACCCGGTGATTTTGGATGACCTGAAGCTGAAGGGAATCCTAATGAAATCGGGCACCATCACTCACACCTATCCATATTGCTGGCGCTGCCACACTCCGCTGATCTTCAGAGCGACCGAACAGTGGTTCATCCGCATCTCGGACATCAAGACGAAGATACTTGAGAAAAATTCCGCGCGCGTACAATGGTTCCCAGACTGGGTGAAGATGCGCTACGTCAACGGCGTAGAATCCGTGGGCGACTGGTGTATATCGAGGCAACGATACTGGGGAATACCTCTACCGATTTGGTCGTGCAGCGGTTGTGGCAACATCGTTATCGTCGAGAGCAAGGAGGAGCTCGAGCAACTCGCGCAGGTTTCGCTCAAAGACGTCGACCTCCACAGGCCTGGCGTCGACAAGCTCGTGATCAAATGCACAAAATGCAACAGCGAGATGCATCGCGTGCCAGATGTCCTCGACGTGTGGTTCGACTCCGGCATCGCCTCATGGGCCAGCCTCGGCTACCCGAAGCAGCGGGAGCTCTTCAAGAAAATCTGGCCGAGCGACTTCATCACGGAGGGTGAGGACCAAGTAACGAAGTGGTTCTACAGCCAGCAGGCGACGTCGGTGATAGCTTTCGACGATGTTCCGTACAAACAGGTGCTCATGCACGGTTTCGTGCTCGACGCCAACAGCAGGAAGATGTCGAAGTCGCTGGGCAACGTGATCGAGCCGGAAGAGGTCATAGGAAAATTCGGTGCCGATGTCCTCCGATTTTACACGTGTTCAGCGAACGCCCCTTGGGAGGACCTGAGGTTCAACTGGAAGGGCATCGATGTCGTCAACCGAATGTTCAATGTGCTGTGGAACGTCTACGTCTTCGCCACGACGTACATGGCGCTCGACAAGTTCGACCCGACTCGCGTCTACCTCCTCAGAATCAGAAACAGCTTCACGCAGGAGGATGCTTGGATACTCTCGCGCGTCAATAGCCTCGCGCGCGACGTCGAGCGGGCGTTCGAGAGCTACAACATCCACCTCGCGACGCGTGAACTCTCCTCCTTCATCCTCGAAGATCTCAGCAGGTGGTACGTGAAGCTCATCAGAAATAGAATGTGGATAGAGAGCGAGAACCCATCGAAACTCGCGGCCTACGTCACCCTGTATCAGGTTCTGCACATATTGATAAGGCTGCTTGCTCCTCTGATGCCACATGTGACCGACGTGATCTATCGAGGTTTGGTGAAGTCGATATACGAAAAATCTCCTGAGAGCGTACACATGCTCTCCTGGCCCGCCGCGCAGGAGGACACGATCGACCTTGATCTCGAGCGCGGAATGAACGCGGTGAGGGCCTTCGTCGACGCGTCTGCAAACATCAGGCAGCAGGCGAGCCTCAAGCTGCGTTGGCCGGTAAAAAAAGTGATCGTGCAAACTTCGGCACAAGAGCTCAAGGTGCTGCTCATGAGACTCAACGATGTGCTCAAGTCTCAATTGAACTGCAAGGAGCTCGCGCTCCTCGGTCCGAACGATGTCGCCGGCATGCTGAAGTGCAAGCCCAAAATCGAAAACTTGACAAAAAGGTTCAGGAGCCTCGCGTCGGCCGTAGAGGAGACGCTCAAGAACATGGAGGCCCTAAGGCTGCGCGCGGAACTCGAGCGCTACGGATTTTTCGGCATCCAGGTGGTCGGGCAGAAGGTGAAGCTGACGAAGGACGATGTGGAGTTCGAGGTGGAGCTGCCCGAGGGGTTCGTCTCGGCCTCAACGGACGCTGGAAAAATCATGATTGACGTTCGATTGACGCCAGAGCTCGAAGCCGAGTGCTTGGCTCGAGAACTCGTCAGGCGGCTACAGACGATGCGAAAGGAGCAAAACCTCGCGATGGAGGAACGCATCGATGTCGAGATCGGGAGCGACAACGCGGAGTACCTGAAGCTCCTTGGAACCCAACGGGAATACATAACTCGCGAAGTTCGGGTGCAAAACCTGCGGCTGTGTGCGACCGCCGAAGTTGGAACGCAGGGCTATGTTAAAGACTGGAAAATCGATGATGACAAATTCAAACTCTCACTCAAACGACTCTCGGCTTAACACGAAAGCTAAAGTTTATACCCCATCAAACGATTTTTCTTTTTGTTAGGTGATGATGTGGCTAAGATATCGCATATATCCGGCTTTTACAAACTTCCGCTCAACGAGAGGCTGAGAATCATCAAAGAGTTCGCAGGGCTCACGAGCGCGGAGGTTAACTTATTAAAGAAAGAGGGCGCGCTCAAGCTCGATCAGGCCGATCGCATGATCGAAAATGTCATAGGCACAGTTGGCCTGCCGCTCGGCATAGCGACAAACTTCCTCATCAATGACAGAGATTATCTGATTCCGATGGCCATCGAGGAGCCGAGCGTCGTCGCAGCAGCTTCGAACGCGGCGAAGATGGCAAGGGAGAAGGGCGGCTTCACGGCGAGCAGCTCAGAGCCGCTCATGATAGGGCAGATTCAGCTAGTCGATGTGAAGAACACCACGAAGGCAAAGACAGACATCATCGACGGCAAGGATGAGATTATCAAACTGGCGAACGAGCAAGATCCTGTGCTCGTGAACCTCGGCGGCGGGGCGAAGGACATCGATGTGAGGGTGCTCGAAACTCCCGCTGGTCCGATGCTGGTGGTTCACCTGATCGTGGATGTGCGCGACGCGATGGGGGCGAACGCGGTCAACACCATGTGCGAGGCCGTCTCACCTCTGCTCGAGCGTATCACGGGCGGCAAGGCGCGGCTCAGGATAATCTCGAACCTCGCGGCCCGCAGGCTCGTGCATGCCGAGGCCGTCTTCCAGAAGGAGGTGCTCGGCGGAGAGGAAATCGTGGACGGAATAATCCAAGCCTACTCGCTCGCTGTTGCGGATCCATACAGGTGTGCGACCCATAACAAAGGGATAATGAACGGCGTCATCGCGGTCGCTCATGCAACGGGCAACGACACTCGAGCCCTAGAATCTGGGGCGCACTCTTTCGCGGCGATGAAGGGGAAATATCAACCTTTGACGACATGGAAGAAGACGAAGGGGGGGGACCTGCTCGGCCGCATAGAGCTGCCAGCGGCTGTCGGCATAATAGGCGGGGCCACCGCTTCCAACCCAACAGCTAAAGTTTGTTTGAAGATACTTGGGGTTAAAAGCGCTTGCGAGCTCGGCGAGGTGATGGCCTGCGTCGGCCTCGCAAACAATCTTGCGGCCATGCGGGCGATAGTCGCCGAGGGCATCCAGCTGGGCCACATGAGGCTTCATGCCAGGAATATCGCAATCATGGCTGGTGCTACGGGTGATTTGATCGACCAGATTGCTGAACAAATGGTGAGGGAGAAAAAAATCCGCGTTGATCGAGCGAAGGATATTTTAGAGAAACTTCAAAAGAGCTAGGGTCGAAGCAAATATCCTTCTACCTAAAAAATAGCGAAACATAAATCTTTTAAGCAGTCAAGCCCAAGTATTGTTCGATGAAGGCAGGCTGGGCCCAATTGGGCGCCTGAGGAATGGAAGTATCTGATTGGCTGAGATAAAGTACCCGAGGAATGTGAGATTTGAGTGCCTGAGATGCATGAAGTGCTGCGGCGATACACCGCAGAAGAAAAGGCAAGTCCTCCTTCTACCCAGGGAAGCCAAGAAAATAGAAAAAATCAGTGGGATGCGGCTATCCGGATTCGCTGCTTCTGTGTCGAACCCGAAACCTTTCAAGTATGTGATGAAGAAGAAGAACAGAAAATGCGTTTTCTTGAAAAATGGCGGGTGCTCGATATACATGCACAGGCCATTGCTCTGCAGATTCTACCCGTTCGCAGTGGAGAAGCACAATGGTGGCTACGTTTTCAAATCGTCCGATGAATGCCCTGGGATTGGGCTCGGAAATAATTTAGGAGAAGACGATTTCAAAGAGATGCTGACAGAAGCCAATGGAGCATTTGCAAAGGCATTTTAATAAACTGGGCACAATCTGTAAAGAGGCGATATGTGAAATAATAGGCTTTCGTCTATTATCACGACCTTAATATTGATCTCACTAGGCGAAACGAGCAGATAAAGAACTATGCGACGAAGAGTCCACAGTGACAACGCCCCATGCGTTTGATGTCACCGCGATGATAGACACAGGGACAAATGATCTTCTTGTCTTGATCCTTGTCACCGGTTATCGCTCGGCAAGGACAATAGCGATAGCTTAACTCTTGCTCATTGTTCAAAAGTCCAACGATTACGAAGTCAACAATTTTCTTATCTGGGTTCACCCTAAATCCCTGCGATTCCGCGTAACGTTTCATCGTCTCCAAGAGTTTTTCAGCGTTCATAGTCCTAGGGCCTCGAGAATTTTCTTGCTGTCGAAACCCACAATAATTCTGCCATCGATTTCAACCACAGGCACTCCGTCTTGCCCGCTCTTGTTGATCATCTCTTTGGCGGCTTTCTGATCGTTTCGAACGTCAACTTCGCTGAAGGCAATGTCGTGACGATTAAGCAAGTCTTTTGTCATTTCGCAATACGGGCAGTATGGCGTCGTGTATACTTTTACTGCCACTTTCTCAACCCAACAAAATCTGTTCGAATAGGTCCGCTTCCACTTCGTTCATCATTGGTATGCCGGTGACATCGGATGCCACTTTGCTAAGTGACACGAGGTCGCTTCTGTCTATCAAATTGAGTTTCCATTTTCGTGTGCCGGCCATGAGTTGTTTGAAACCAACTCCAATCCTGTCGTTTAGGTATGTGTAGAGCCCGATAGCAGGTAGCGGGATGTGTTTGAATTTTGTCCCGTATTTTTCTCGCAACTCTGGCACTGCGATGAAGAATTTGTTCGGATCAGCGCCGTATTGGTCCGTGAAATCTTTTGGCAACTTCTTTTGTTTTGCGAGGTCTGAGAAATATTGAGATTTCATTACAGCGGTGAGCGGCGATCTCGCCATCGTTATATCTTTGATAAATGGTCCATTCCCGAAGTTGCTCATCGCGATGCTCTTGAAAATTTGAGTCTCGTTGATGAAGCCACCGGCCATGCTTATGTCAGGCACGTATTTTTTGTGATTCTTCAAAATCTGCGCGCATTTCAAAACCTGCGCTTCAAGGTAGACCGTTGGCGTGCTCATTTCGTTCATCATGGGTACTGGGCTCATGCCGGTGCCGCCGCCAGCACCGTCAAAAGTTATGTAGTCGACTTTCGCTTTTGATGCAACCTTCATTGTCCA
>CAZLQN010000028.1:0-9758 GCA_964561735.1 Hadarchaeota archaeon (SeqCode)
GCCACCTTTGCCGACCTCCTTCACTTTCTCCTCCTGAGCTTTTTTCTCCTGTTTAACTTCATCTTTTGGTTTCTCTATTTTTTTCTCTTCTACCTTTTCTGGTTTCTCTTCCTTGGGCTTTTCATCTGGTTTTTTGGGCTTCTCGGCCTTTGGCTCTTCCTTCGGTTTTTCCTCTTTGGGCAAGCCACGCACCAAAAGATATTTTGGCTCCAGCGCAGCCAACCGCTCCTTCGAGCTGTATGCGCGGGCTATGCCCGATGCCTCCTGCTTACCGTAGGCTCCCGCCAGCTTATCGATGACGACCAATTCTTGAGATACGCCCAGCTGAGCTGCAACCTGGGCACGAACGTCCAAGCGCTTCGGGGTCGGCTCGCCCGCGTGGTCCACCTTGAACTTTATTTCCACTCGCTGAAACAGCGGGTTCTCAGACTTTTCGACTATCTCCACTTTCATAACAATCCCTATCCACTTGAAGCGAGACCTATTAAACTGATTGCCAGCGACTATTCAAAAAGTTTGAGGATGTCGGCGATCTCGCGCTTTTTCTCCTTGGTCACTTCCACAAGAACTACCCCTTCCTTGGGCTGACCGTACGCTACGACCGATCCGAACGGAGCCAATAGGATTGCCGGTATAGTCGCCAAATCCTCCTCCCCCTCCACGACGATCTTGAGTGGTGGGACGGCATTTTTCACCGCATCTTCAAGCTCCTTCGTGATCTTGGACGGGGGATTTTTCACAAGCTTCGTTGGAACATGATAGTCCTCAATAACTTTCTTTATTTTCTTATCAGCGGGAAAACGCATGATCAAAAAATCTATTATCGCGATATCCGGCTTGATCCCCGCCTCCAAAAAATCCGCTGTCACATGATCGCCGACCGTTATCAACCTCGCAGGGCATAATTTTCGCACGTAATCGAACGCTTCCTCCTGTTTAGAAAACAGTTTTCCAAACGGGCGCCTCAACAGCGGCCGCACACTTTCCGGAAGACTTAGCATCATCGAACCCTCAGCGCGTATTTTCCTGGAACACTGACGTTCAATTTCTTGGCTATGGCGGAGTTCGAAGGATCCAAGATTATGACGTAGCCAGACCAGTCGCTTGAAAGCGATGATGTCTTGCAGACTGGACAAACATTGCCGGAAACTATCATGTTACAATTGCGGCAAGCTTTCTCGCTCAAGCTTTCGTCCCCTTGCGTTCCTCCTCTATCCATTCGAGCTTTCCGAGGCCGGGCTGGCGCATCGTCAAACCGATTTTCCCACCGCCGCCCGTAGCCCCTGCCACACCACGTTTAATGCTCACCGTCACTATCCTCGCCCTGACCTTGTCGCCCTCCTTCAAGGAACGCTTCGTCTCCTTGCCGTAGAGCGAGCCCTTCTTCCTATCGTGCCCGACGAAGTCATCCGTGACCTGAGAAACGTGTATCAGACCATCCATCGGCCCGAGGCGCACGAAAGCTCCAAACTCCACTATCTCGACGATCTCCCCAAGTATCAACTCTTGCAGCTCTGGCTTGTAGGTGAGGGCATCAAAGGTGACGTCATGGTAGCTCGCTCCATCGCCCATTATTATTTTCCCAGGGCCGATGTTTTTCACTTCAGTTATCGCGAGCACCACGCCCGCATCCTTGTCCATTATCCCCTCGTATGTCTTGCGCAAGATGTCGGCAATCGCTTCCTCGAGCGATTCCTCAAACCTGCTAGGGGGAACTCGCACAGTATCCTGCACCGTCAGAATTTTATACATCAGATCACTCCAGCCATCACAAAGATCAGTGCTACTATCGACATAAGCTTAATTAAAATGTTTAGCGACGGGCCAGCTGTGTCTTTGAATGGATCACCCACCGTATCACCAACTATCGCTGCTGCGTGCGTCGGCGTGTGCTTGCCCCCAAAGTGACCCATTTCTATATACTTCTTTGCATTGTCCCATGCCCCGCCTGCGTTAGCCATGAGCAGAGCAAATACTAACCCTATCACGATGCTGCCTGCCAAGAAGCCGCCAAGCGCGGCCTTCCCGAGGAGTAAACCAACAGCTAGTGGTGCAATTAGCGCGGCAAGCCCAGGTACGATTAATTCCTTCAGCGCACCTCGCGTCGCTATGTCTATGCACCGCGCATAATCCGGCTTGGCCTTGCCCTTGAGCAAGCCAGGTATCTTTTTGAACTGCCTCCTAACTTCCTCTACCATCCTGAAAGAGTTCCTCCCGACCGCCATTATCGTCAACGCGCAGAATAACGCCACCACGCCCGCACCCAGTAAGACGCCCGCCATAACCCTCGGCTCCAGCAGATCCAGCCCCGCCCCAGAGAGCCCGGCCTTCTGAGAATAGGTAACGAATAACGCCACCGCGGTCAAAGCTGCCGAACCTATCGCGAAACCCTTGCAAATCGCCTTCGTGGTGTTTCCGACCGAGTCGAGAGCGTCCGTCACATTTCGAACTTTCTCCCGCATGCCCGACTGCTCCACTATTCCTCCAGCGTTATCCACCACTGGACCATAAGCGTCCGCAGCAACCACTATCCCAGTGACCGAGAGCATGCCAACTCCCGCCAGGCATATCCCATAAAATCCTACCAGCCCTCCACCTAGAACGATATACGCAGCTACCACAGACACTGCTATGGCAACTATCGGAAGAACTGTGCTCAGCAAACCAATCGAAAATCCGTTCAGCAAATTTATCGCGGCCCCAGACTGTGCGGAGCGAGCTATGAATTGAGCTGGGCGATGTATGTTATTTGTGAAGTAATCTGATGTGAGGCCGATAACTATCCCCGCCACGAGACCGGAAAATATTGCGATGAAAAGCTTCCATCCGGTATCCCAACCAAACATGTAATTGGTGATGACGATGGAACCTATCGCCGTGATGACGCACGCGGCTATTGTCGCGCTGTTGAGGGCATAGCTTGGGTCGCTCCCCTTCTTCACTCTGACGAATGCTATGCTTATTATCGACGCAATTATGCCGATCGCAGATATCACAAGTGGCAAGAGCACAGCGTTCACGCCGTATCCCGGACCCGCGGGTAATGCGAAGCCAATGATCATTGCGGCGACTATGCTCGCTACGTATGATTCAAACAGGTCGGCGCCCATACCAGCAACATCACCGACGTTGTCGCCGACGTTATCCGCTATCACCGCTGGATTTCTGGGATCATCTTCGGGGATACCTGCCTCAACTTTACCAACGAGGTCAGCGCCTACATCGGCTGTCTTTGTAAAAATCCCCCCACCAACCCTAGCGAAAAGCGCAACCGAGCTTGCACCAAAACAGTATGGCAGCACCAACTCTGGATCGCATAACCAACTGTAGAAGAGCGTCACTCCAATCAAACCGACGCCGACCACCGATAGACCCATCACGAGTCCACTACGAAATGCTATCTTGAGCGCTCTGCCAACGCCAAAGCGAGCAGCTGTTGCCGTCCTCGAGTTGGCCCTGACCGCTATATGCATGCCGACGAAGCCAGCGATCGTCGATGAAGCCGATCCACCTATAAAAGCTGCAGATGCGTGCCATCCCCAATTTGGAGCGATGAAAAGCAGGATTGCGACGACCACTACAAACGCCCAGATCGTCGTGTACTGCCTCTTCAGGTAAGCACTCGCTCCTTCGTGGATCGCGCCGGATATCTCTCTGACTTTCGGTGAGCCCTGATCCTCCCTGAGGACTAGATATGCTGACACAGCGGCAACGATGAGCGCCGCAATTCCCGTCATCAATGCTATTAACTCGAACTCCATTCATTCACCCAATTCGACCGTCTAAAGCAAGGTGTGACTTTTCTCGTAAATACATTACTGAAACTCCCTTACGACGGAGCTTTTTTCTTAGCTCGGCGTCCGTGGTGCCAACCACGCAATTTTCGCAAGCCATCGTCAAAATCGCCTCATCCGCATTGCCTTTAACATCCACGACTTTCCCACGCTTGGCAAGGGCGATACCCAAGCGAGCTGCCGAGCGTTCCGCAGGTTTACCCCGCGCAGCTAGTTTTTCCAGTTCCCCCACTACGGGCTTTGGAATCACAAGCGAATAACGTCGCTGAAGCAATCTATCGAGTTCGCTCACCACATCGACTCCAAACATGCCAGGTATCATCAAAAAACTCGTGTCAGCGATCACCTTCAACTCCGCCAAGATTTCAACTCCCCTGTGACATATGCGTGTCATCCGCTAACTAAGCTAGCTGATTACCCCATAGCCTATGAGGCGCCATCTTCCACCGATGCGCCTGCTTATCGCCGCCTTGGCTCCCTTATCCGCACAGACGGGGAGCTTTAATCTAGTTTCGATCAAGTTCCCGCGAGTGCTGGTCACCATACCAACCGTGGTTTTGGTGCCAATGTTTATCATAAGAGGTTCACCTGTGACCAATGGTTTCACCTCGAGTTCCTCGGCCGTGCCGACGACGCGCTTCATCAAGTGAACTTCAAGCTTTAACGCCTCCATGATCTGCGGCAATGTACCCGGCGCACCAGCAACAGCGCCGGCCAGCCTATCCGCTTTCATGAGCGCTGGGTCTAGCTTCGTACCAATGCCGAGCAATCCACCTGGCATCGCTTCCTTCACGGACTCGCCACCTGCTTGCAGACTGACGATATCGGAGTCAAGGAAATGCCAAAAAGTCTTGCCCGCTTGGGTCACCTGTATGCCTGGGCGTATCTCTATTTTGTCTCCAACATTTAGTTTGCCCTGAACCAAGGAACCGCCTATCACCCCACCAACTAGGTCCTCTGGCTTCGTGCCTGGATGGTTTACGTCGAAAGAACGAGCGACGTGCACTCGAGCTGGCTTTGAGAGGTCGCGCTTCTGCGTGGGTATGTTCTCCTCTATCGCTTGGATCAGCATGTCGATGTTCGCTCGATGGATCGCGGAAATAGGGATTATTAAAGCATCAGCTGCAGATGTGCCCCTGAGAAATTCCTTGATCTGTCTGTAGTTCTCCACGACCTTCTCCTTGGAGACGAGCTCTATCTTATTCTGCGCCACCACTACATTTTTGATGCCAAGGATATCGAGCGCCATCAGGTGCTCCTTCGTCTGGGGCTGTGGGCAGGGCTGGTTCGCCGCTATCACAAGCACTGCGCCGTCCATGATCGCCGCTCCCGATAACATGGTCGCCATCAAAGTTTCGTGGCCGGGCGAATCGACGAACGAGACGCGACGCAATGGCTTGGTCGCAGAACTACAGTGAGGGCACTTCTCCTGAGTTGTGTAACATGCGGGCGCATCGCATATTGGGCATTTTCTGAAAGTTGCATCAGCGTAACCCAAACGAATCGATATACCACGACGAATTTCTTCGCTGTGAGTATCCGTCCAAACACCTGAGAGGGCCTCGGTCAAAGTCGTCTTTCCATGGTCGACATGCCCAACCATACCTATGTTTACGACAGCTTGCGGCATACTCACCGCTGTTAGTTTGCGCCGTAACTTTAAGTTATTATCGCTCATTCGGCATAACTACGCCAAAAATTGGCTATCCCTATCCATGAGGCGCCGTCGACATCTGTGATAAGGATTTTATCATTTTTTATCTGCTCGTTCCCGATGTGGCGATTCAGCTTTCCTCCGTATTAGAGGACATGTATCTGGATGGCACTCCTGCACAGTTTCCTTGTAGTAACCGTATCTAGAGTGAATACAAACATGCTGGGGCTTATCGAAGTGTACGGGGAATATCCCCGGTGTTGAAACTGAATGTTCACTATACTCTGTTCTATCGGTGAATATCGCTGAACTAGGATAATAAACTGCGGTTGGTCTCCCTCGCCCTTTTTTAACTGATTTTTTTTCGATCACTCCATCAGATTCGAGTTCTTTCAGCCACTTGTGCACGGTGGCTCTTGAGTAACCAGACAGCTTCACTATTTCGCGTAGAGTCCTAGGCGTAGGGTTCCTTTGTTTGCCCAAAAAATCACTCAGCCGATGCTTGAAAGATTCATTGAGCATTGTTATCCACCATACCATTTTTAGCGTGTAATAAATCTTTTTTACTTACTGTATTATTAACAAAAATATAATTTAAAAAAACCCTAGTTTTTAATCTCCCAAGCGGAAAAAAGACAAACCTCTAACTCGGCCCGCCTTCAATTTGCCAAGCGCGACATTGTTTTTCAGAGATATCTGGAAGAACCTAGACTTGAACCGCATACAACAAATACTTAAAAAGTTGAAACGGCATTATAGCATAATTTTGCTCGACACCGTCGCTGGGGCAGAGCTTGAAGCAATGACTGCACTAAATATTTGTGATAAGGTTATTGCAATTACCACACCACACCTTCCGGCCGTATCCGCTACTTTGTGGACCATCTTCGTCGCAAAAAGGCTCAACATCCCGATCATGGGGCTAGTTCTAAACAGATACAGGAGGAGACGCTACGAGCTGACCCCGGCCGATATCCAAAAAGAAACAGGCGTGCCCGTGCTTGGATGTATACCCGAAGACGAACTTGTTTTAGAAGCGGTTAGGAATTGCGTCCCAGTGGTGCACAGCGGTGAGAAATCTCCTGCAGCCGAAGAAATCGTGAAGTTGGCAAAGCACCTCCAGACCAATCTTGTTCCCCTTTGAAAGACTGAACTAAGATTTGCTCTCCTTACCCTTTGGCGCCAGCTCTTCGAGGGGCTTTTCTCCCTTCTTTACTATTTTCGCATTTATCTGCACTATATCATCGGAGATTGTCCGCCCGCGGACTCGTTTGCGCCTACGTTCACCGAGTCCACGTGGCTTGTACCCAACGCCACCGGATAGAACAAGATAGGTGCGCCCCGATCCGTGAACATCTGAACGCATGGGGAAACCGTCCTTATCCGTGCCTCCAGTTATCTCCAGCTCGTAGCCAGATAGACCTACTATCTCGCCATCAAACTTTTCGCCTATCCGCAAACCGACGAGCCCCCTAGCGGCTGGCTCGTGCGCCTCGAGGGAGTAAGACTTGCCGCTATCTGAATCTGCTGCCACAACTTTGAACACCTACATCACCCCATATGTTGAATCTCGTTTCTGCTTTATCGTTATTATTTCATCCATCACCGCTAGTTCATCTCCAGACAATAAATCTCTTAGCTCCCCCTTCAGCTCAAGTACATGATCTCTGGGTATATCTGTATAGAGGGTGTCCCCCTCCTGGATGTGGCGACCCACGATAGCTCCCTCTATAGAGACAGCGACTTCATCGCCCAACTTCGCTTCTTGCACACTCTTCTTCTCGCGTTGAATCTCGTGAATTGTACCGACTTGGTGACCGTCCTTTCGCATGATTGGATATTTTGGTTTCACCACGCCACCGAGCACATCCACGCCAACAATCGCTGGATGGCTACGTCTGAACACGTACCCTTGTTTGACGGTAAATTTGCCAGGCCTCACAAAGACCTCCAAACGCTCGGCCCTGACCTCCTCTCTCCTCGCTTTTGACCATTTTTCATAGTTCTCCATCAATCGGTAAATCACATTTTCGTGCAATATTGGCACTTTTTGCACTTGGGCTTCATCCTGGGCGTCCTGCAATACCTTCACATTGAAGGCGAGCACCACTCCGAGCAAGGGATCAGTCTTCGCGACCATCGCAGCCTCAACGACGTCCCTGCGCGACACGTCACCTATATCCGCCATTCGTATAGGCACCTCTTTCTCCTGAAGCTGGGTCTCGAGAGCCTCGAGGGAACCAAGCGCATCTGCCTTGAGGACCACCCCGCTTGCGCCCGTTTGTATGCGCACTCGCTCCATTTCTCGCTGGAGCTCCAGTCTGAACTTTTCAACATCCGATCCATCTTTTACCACCCAAAAAGGAACACCTGCGACCGCCCCCTCTATTCCTGGAGCCGCCACTTTGACACCCGCAGCCGCAGAAACTCGCTCGACTGACCTGAACTTATCTTGGGGGTCGCGGATCTCGTCGAGCGGCTTCGGTTGTAGCAGCGCTCGGACACGCGAGGTCACCACTTTATCCAAACCTCCAACTACAAAACTATCGCCTTTTGCGAGAGTACCATCGTAGATTATTACATCGATCGCCGTGCCGAGGCCAACCTCCTCCTTCACCTCGAGCACGGTGCCGCGTGCAGGCCCAGTTACCTCGACAGCCAAATCCTTCTCAAGGAAACGCTGAGCTAGGCCGGCCAAGATCGTCAAGGCCTCCGGGATACCATCGCCCGTCTTCGCGCTCGCCGGAACTATCGCGACCTGCCTTTTAAAATCATCAATTCTGTCGAAGCGCTCTGCCTCGAACCCCAACTCATGAAGCTTCCCGATGAGCTCATAGATTTTATCATCCAATGCACGTTGGACGTCCGAGCGCTGCTTTGCGAATGAATCCAAAAAACATGCCTTCTGGATAGGTTGCCACCCCGGGATCAAGTCTATTTTATTTGCGACGAGCATGAACGGTGTTTTGTAGGATTTCAAAATAGTCAGCGACTCCAACGTCTGAGGCATGAAACCCTCGTTGATGTCTATGACGAGCGCCGCAAGGTCGGCGAGAGCTCCGCCTCGCCTACGCAAGTTGGTGAAAGCCTCGTGCCCCGGGGTGTCTATGAACAGGAGCCCAGGCAAGATCACTTGAATTTTAAATTTTTGGAGCAACCGCCCGCATATCTGTCTGATCGTGTCAGCTGGCACCTCCGTGGCACCTATGTGCTGAGTTATCGCACCAGCTTCATGTGCGGCCACAGCGGTGCCACGTATCCTATCGAGAAACGTTGTCTTGCCGTGGTCGACGTGCCCAAGTACGGAAATTATCGGCTGCCTGACTTTCCTCACTTGCATGGTTTGCACCTATTAACAGTAGCCGCAACCCCTAAAATGAATTACCACATCAAAAATTGTTATAAATATAACAACTATCCGCACCAACTACTTTTATCAAAAAACGAAAAATCTTGGCTCTAACCCTTTGCATTCGGAAAAAATATTGGCATTTCATGCTCAGCGCTTTTCGTGGAATCTGCGGCGTGAATGAC
This sequence comes from Hadarchaeota archaeon (SeqCode), assembly GCA_964561735.1. Lineage (GTDB taxonomy): Archaea > Hadarchaeota > Hadarchaeia > Hadarchaeales > Hadarchaeaceae > DYFS01. The sequence goes on from CAZLQN010000028.1 coordinate 8,983, forward strand.
GTTCTCCGTGATGCTCGACCCATAATCCCCACGAATTGTTCCTTTAACAGCTTTCGCTGGGTCTGTAGCACCTACCAGCTCCCTCATCCTAGATATAGCGCGGTCTCCTTCGACCAACATCACGACAACTGGCCCTGAAAGCACATGGTCAACCAAACGTTCAAAAAAATCTTTGCCGCGATGAACCGCGTAAAGCCTTTCAGCCTTCGCACGGTCCATATTTACCTGCCTCATCGAAACTATGCGAAGCCCCGCCCGTTCGATCCTACCAACAATTTCTTCAGTTAGACCCTTCTTGACTCCGTCGGGCTTCACCATGACGAACGTTCGCTCACTCATTTCTTGGCCCTCGATTTTCGCGCGCGTTCCGTCCACTTGGCCTTGAGCGATTTCCTGCCCAAATTCATGTTTCGCTCGCATTTGCTCGAACAGAAGAACAGAATGGCGCCATCTCTCTTCACAAGCATCAGCCCCGTGCCTGGCTCCACGCGGCCGCCGCAGAAGAAGCACTTCCTCACCACCGGCATCTACGGCACCCTTATTTCTCGCGCTTCTCTGTCGGTCTCTCGCAACATCAAAAAGTCCCCCACTTTCACTGGGCCCTTGACGTTGCGAATGATTATCCTGCCCTTGTCGCGACCGTCCAACACGCGACATCTGACCTGCATTATCTCACCAGTTATCCCCGTGCGGGTGCGAATCTCTATCACTTCCGCGGGGATGCCGAGCTCCGCTGGCATTAGATTCACTTCTTGAGCTCTTTGATCTTGTCGACG
>CAZLQN010000029.1:0-9369 GCA_964561735.1 Hadarchaeota archaeon (SeqCode)
CGAGCTTGGCAGTGTCGTTCAATGTCCGACCCCAGAAGCCACCCTTTTTAAAGGGCGGTAGTTCACATCCTAAATCAATTGCCTATGAATTTTAAACATCTGTGAATTACGGTAACTAAAAAATCACAAACCTTAAATTCGCACAGCAAACTACTTTAGCGGAGGTCGAAGAGTGTCGGTTGGAAAATTCTTGGTCGCATTCGTCTGCCTTTTTCTCTTTTGGATAGGTTTGACCGGCTCGATCGACACCCAAGAGCTCATTGTCGGTGCCATCGTCGCTGTTTTCGTGGCCGCCGTCTCGTATGAACTCTTGATAAAGGGGCGCGTGAGGAGCGAGTTCGAGCCGAAACGCTGGGGATACGCGATAGCCTACTTCCCCGCGTACGTCTGGGCCGAAATAAAATCGAATTTGGATGTGATCTACCGCATCATCCACCCCAAGATGCCAATAAAACCGGGCATAGTGGAGGTTTCGACCGACTTGAGGACCGATCTTGGCCTCACAGGTTTGGCCGATTCGATCACCATGACCCCTGGAACCTTGAGCGTGGAGATCGACGAAAAGAAACCTTGCCTCTATGTCCACTGGATCAACGTCCAAACGACCGATCCTAAAGAAACGCAGGCGGCGATAGCCAAGCCATTCGAGGTATTCCTGAGGAGAATATTTGGATGATATTCGCAGACATACTACCTTGGATTCTCGGGGCGCTTGGTGTAGCAAGCATCATGTGCGTCATCCGCGCTGTCTTGGGGCCGACGATACCGGATAGGATGGTCGCGATCGACACCCTGACAGTAATTGTGGTCCTGATCCTCACCCTGCTCAGCGTTTACTACCGCGCCAGCATCTATCTAGACATCGCACTCATCTACGCCTTCCTCAACTTTTTGGGAACGGTTGCTCTAGCAAAGTACCTCGAGGGGCGGGGGCTCGAAACATGATGAACGAAATGGTAGAAATTGCCTTCAACTTCATCCTAATCGTCGGCACCTTTTGTAGCCTTGTCGGCTGTTTCGGCCTCATCCGATTTCCGGACGTCTACAACCGCATCCACGCCCAAACCGTCGCCATCATGGGCGGTTGTGTCCTATCCCTTCTAGGCCTATGCCTGTACACCGGGCTCAGCGTCTACACCCTCAAAGCCATCACGATAGCCGCCTTCCTGTTCCTCACCAATCCGATCAGCTCGCACGCGATAGCCCGCGCAGCACACAAGTCCGGCGTCAAGCTCTGGGCAAAAAGTGTCACGGACAAGCTCGAGGAGGAGGAGAAAGTATGAGCTGGGAAATGATGTTCCACTACTTCTTGCTTGTGCTCCTGCTCGTCATTTGCATCATCGCCATCGAGGTCAAAGACCTGCTATACGCCGCGATAATGCTCTGCGGCGCCGCCGCTGTGATCGCGGCGCTCTTCTACATCTTGCACGCTCCGGACATCGCCATAACCCAGGCCGCAGTCGATGCTGGGATAGCAACTGTGCTATACATAGTCGCCATCAGCAGGACTAGGAGGGAGGAATGATGCGTCGAGTCCTGGCCATCGGCCTCGTATGCGCGATCGGCGCCCTGCTCGTCTTCACGGTCTCGAACTACCTGCTACCTTTCGGCACATTCCCGCAGCGCAGGTTCGAAAACTTCGAAGATAATAGCGTCGCGCAGGTCTACCTAGAAAACGCCCCAAAAGCTGAGGCTGGAGGCGCAGGTTCGGCGAACGTTGTCACGAGCATAGTCTGGGACTACAGGGGCTACGACACGCTAGGTGAGGCCACGATACTGTTCACGGCAGTGTGCGGCGTGGCTATGCTCTTCAGGGCCGCCAAGGAGGAAGATTGATGGCCGGTATGACCCTCATAGTCAAGACCGCGAGCAGGCTGTTGTTCCCGTTCGTTTTGCTTTTCGGCATATACATAGTACTCCACGGCCACCTCACGCCGGGCGGTGGATTCCCAGGCGGGGTTGTGATAGTCGCTGCGATAGTGATGCTGCTCTTGGGGTACGGTGCCGAGGCAGCAAAGGCCAAGTTCAGTCCACTCCAAGCCTCGGTTTCGGAGAACATTGGGTCCTTGATTATCGTCACAACCGGCTTACTCGGCCTCTTTTTGGGCCTTAATTTCATGAAGAACGCCATCCCGCTAGGCACCACGGGCAACCTCTACAGCGCCGGCATCATAATCCCGCTAAACATAGGCGTCGGCATAAAAGTGGCGGCCGGATTAGCGGTTATCCTGTACGCTATGCTCACCGCCTTCGAGGAGGAAAAGAAATGAACGTCGACTACATCGTCGCCATGCTCATGATTTCATTCGGCCTCTACTGCCTTCTGATCAAGCACAACTTGATAAAGATGGTCATCGGGCTGGAGATACTGACGTTCGGCATCCACCTTTTCCTTATAAGCATGGGATATCGCGAGGGCGGCATCGCTCCGATAGTGACGAGCACGAATCCGGCCTCTGTGGTGGCTACGATGGGGGTTGATCCCCTGCCGCAGGCGCTCGTGCTCACTTCAATCGTCATCGATGTGTGCGTCACGGCCATGCTGCTGTCGCTCGCCATCTACGCTTACAAGCATTACAAGACCCTCGACACGTCAGAACTCAGGAGGTTGAAGGGTTGATCGAAGCTGCGCCTATACTTGCCATAATTATACCTCTGATGGGGTCTTTCCTGACTCCGTTGATTAGCATTTTAACAAAACGCTATAAAAAAGAACGGATCCGCGACCTCTTCGTTGTGGCAATCACCATCGTGACCTTGCTTCTCGTACTCCACATGCTCCCGACCGTCTGGAGCGGAAATATTATCGTGTACAGACTAGGCAACTGGACCCCGCCGTGGGGTATCTGCCTGGCCATCGACGGCCTAAATATTCTGGTTGCACTCATCGTTTCTGGCATCGCTGTGCTGGTATCGATCTATTCATTGATGTACATGAAAAACGACACCGGTCTTGGGAAATACTACACCCTTCTTTTGCTCATCCTAGCTAGCATGATGGGTGTAACCCTCACCGGTGACTTTTTCAATTTGTTTGTATTTTTTGAAATTATGAGCGTCTCGGCGTATGCCTTGGTCGCCTTCAGACGCAACTGGGACTCCATCGAAGCCAGCATCAAATATATGGTCATAGGCTCGCTCGGCGCATCGCTTGTCCTCCTCGGGATATCGTTCACCTACAGCCTCGTCGGGAGCCTCAACATCGCCGACATTGCACAAAAGATCTCGATCATCGGGATCAACCCGCTGCCACCGGTCCTGATTTTGATCTTGGCGCTTCTGATGACTGGCTTTTGCATAAAAATCGCCATGGTTCCTTTCCATGCCTGGATGCCCGACGCCTACCAAGCCGCTCCATCAGCTGTTGCAGCGCTTTTTGCTGCCGGCACCACGACCGTCGGCGTCTACGTGATGTTAAGAATCGTCTACACCTTATTCGGCGTGGCGGCGCTCGGCGTCATGCTCATAGTACTGGGCTCCGTCACCATGGTGGTCGGTGCCCTTATGGCCCTTGTCCAGCGCGACCTAAAGCGTCTGCTCGCGTACTCCGGCATCTCGCAGGTGGGCTACATCCTTCTCGGGGTCGGCTTTGGGACAGCGCTTGGCATTGAGGGGGGCCTCTTCCACCTGCTGAACAACGCCATCTACAAAGCTCTCCTTTTCATGTGCGCGGGCGCAATTTTCTACCGCGTCGGCACCTGTAACCTCGACGAGCTCGGTGGGCTCAGCAAAAACATGCCTGTAACCGCGTGTCTCTTCACGATAGGCGCCCTCGCAATCTCAGGGGTGCCGCCATTCAACGGCTTCGCGAGCAAATGGACCATCTACATCGCCGGCATACAGGCGGGAAAAGCCTTCTTCACATTGCTAGCGATAATAGTAAGCGTGCTGACGCTCGCTTACTTGCTGAAAGCTATCAACGCTATATTCTTGGGTCAACGCCCGAAGCGTTTCGAAAACGTAAAGGAAGCGCCCATGACTATGATCTTCCCAATGATGCTTTTGGCCGTCCTCTGCATCGTTTTGGGTGTTTTGCCATCGCTTGGTATAGACATCGTTTCGCCGGCATACAATGCCCTCACAAATCAACATGGCTACATTCACGCGGTCCTTGGAGGCATCTGAATGGAGTTCGGACCTGGATTTTGGGGACCAATAGTCGCGACCATTGTGATGCTGGTGGGTGCTGGATTGGCTTGCCTCATGCTCTTGGGCAGCAGAAGGATTGCCAAGGTGAGGCCGAGCATAGCGAAGCGCAGTACCTATGGCTGCGGAGAGGAAGTTAACCCTGAAGAAGTGACCGCGGACAGCGAGCAATTTTACTCGCCTATCCGCAGGGTCTTCAAACCGTTCTACAAATACATTCAGCCCGGGCACAGCGGAAAACTGAACACTTACCTGCTGTGGGTGGTCATCGGCTTCGTTGTACTCATGGTGGCAATCGCGTTGGTGCTGAGGTGAAAAAATGGGTCTGTTGAACTATTTCAGACAAAAATCGCCATGGATTTTGCACTACAACACCGGCGCATGTAATGGATGCGACATCGAGGTGGTCGCCACACTCACGCCACGCTACGATGTGGAGCGCTTCGGGATAGTGAAAAAGGGTTCGCCGAGGCACGCTGACATCCTGCTCGTCACTGGGGCGATAACAAGGCAATCTAAGGACAGGCTTCTCAGAATTTATGAACAAATACCGGAGCCCAAGGTGGTCGTAGCAGTCGGGGACTGCCCGATATCCAATTGCGTCTTCAACGGCTGCTACAACGTCGTCGGGCCGCTCGACAAACATGTGCCTGTAGATGTGTACGTGCCTGGATGCCCACCGATCCCCGAAGCAATAATTGATGGAGTGCTCAAAGCCATCCCGAGGTTGAAAAGATGAACGCCAACGAAGTAGCACAGCTGATCAAAAGGTATGCTGACGATGTGAAAATTGTCGGCGCGCGACAAGTTTTCGCTGCCACCGATAAAGAGCGCTACATAGAGGCGCTGACGGCACTTAGAGATAACGACCTGAAACACCTCACGACGATCACGGGCGTGGATAGAGGGGACAATATCGATGTCATTTATCATATTCACTGCGGTGAATCGCTTTTGAACCTGAAGCTCTCCGTACCCAAGACTTCGTTGGAGATAGAAACAGTTACGGACATCTTTCCGGGCGCAACTTTGTACGAGCGTGAACTCATGGAGATGCTCGGCGTGCAGGTGAAAGGGCACCCGGACCCAAGGAGGCTATTTTTGTCGGACGATTGGCCGGCCGGAAAGTTCCCGCTCAGGAAGGAGGTCAAGAAATGACCTTCATCATCCCGATAGGCCCACAACACCCAGCGCTCGAGGAACCCGCCCATTTCAGGATCGAGGTGAAAGGCGAGGAGATCGTCGGCGTGGACCTACGTTTGGGCTACAACCACAAAGGCATAGAGCAGGGGTTGAGCGATCGTTCATACGCGCATGGACTTTACCTCTCGGCGCGCGTCTGCGGCATATGCAACTCCACGCACAGCCTAGCCTTCACGAGGGCTGTCGAGAGCGTCGCCGGTATCGAGTGTCCAGACCGCGCGCGTTACATAAGGGTGATCGACGCTGAGCTCGAGCGCATCCACAGCCACCTCCTCTGGGCTGGCATCGCAGCGCACGAGATAGGTTTCACGACCCTCTTCATGCTCTTCTGGCGGGACCGAGAGCTATCGCTTGACATGCGGGAACTCCTGTTCGGACAAAGAATCTATGCCTCAGGCACCTATCTCGGCGGGGCCAGGGTAGACATCAAAGAAAAGGACATTCCTCAGCTTATTCGCACTTTAAATAAACTTGAAAAATCTGTCAAACACTACATCGATGTCTGCACATCCGATAGGACAATCATTGCGAGGTGCAGCGGCGTGGGGGTTTTAAAGAAGAAGGACGCTCGCGAACTCTGCGCGGTTGGGCCGACCGCTCGCGCCTCCGGCGTCGACTTTGACATAAGGAGGGACGACCCATACGCTGCCTACGGCGAAATACCATTCGACGTCATCGTCGAGCAAGACGGTGATGTGCTCGCGAAGGTGGTCGTCAGGCTCCGCGAGACTTTAGAGTCAATAGAGATCATTCGTCAAGTCATAGACGCCATGCCAAAAGGGGCGATCCGCACGAAGTTCCCAGAAAACGTCCCAGAAAACGAGGCCGTGGGGCGCACGGAAGCCCCGCGGGGGGAGCTGATGTACTACGTGCGCTCAAACGGGACAAACAAACCCGAACGTGTGCGCATAAGGACACCATCTTACGCAAACTGGCCATCCGTCAGGCCCATGCTCGTCGGTGGCACCATCGCCGAGATCCCGATCGTCGTGGCGAGCATCGACCCGTGCTTCAGCTGCACGGACCGCGTCACGATCATCGACACAGAAACTGGAAAATCTAGAATTGTAACGAAGGAAGAGCTCAGGAGGCTACGAAAGTGATCGAGGCACTCAGCTATGCGTTAGCGTACCTCGTGTTCCCCGGCATACTGTTCGCGGGCGCGGTGGGCCTGCTCTTCGCCGGTATAGACCGAAAGCTCACGGGCCACATGCAAAACCGCATCGGCCCCCCCATCTGGCAGGAATTCCTCGATGTCGGGAAACTCTTCGGCAAGGAAGACATCACACCAGCTGCAGCGAACTCGTTCGTCTTCAACTGCGCTCCGCTGTTATGTTTCGGCGCCATCATGACAGTCATGCTGCTGCTGCCGATTAATTCATCGCAACCGGTGCTCACCTCCGTTGGAGACCTGATCGTAATCATCTATCTGCTCAATATTCCCGCCGTGTGCATGATGCTCGCCGGATACGCGAGCGGATGTCCTTTCGGTACCATTGGCTCGAGCAGATACGTAGTGCAGCTCTTCGGATATGAGCTGGCTTTCATCATCGCTGCTCTAGCTGCTGCAGCAAAAGTTGGTTGGTCGCTCAGCCTTTCGTCCATAGTCAGCTACCAAGCTCAAAATGGCTGGATGGTTTCCCAGGTAGCTCTCATACCTGCAGCGATTGCGATACTGATAGCCGCTCAGGGCAAACTCCTCCGCGTGCCCTTCGACATCCCTGAAGCTGAATCTGAGATTGTTCACGGCTCGCTGACCGAATACTCTGGGCCGAAGCTAGCGATTCTCAGGATCGCCTACGATATCGAGCTATTCGTGGTCGCGGCGGTGATCACCGTGTTGTTTTTCGGCGGCCCAGTTCCCCACACGATTGGCGGAATTTACATCCCCGGCGTCGCCAGCTTCCTCATCAAGTGTTTTGGGATTGTCGTGCTCTCAACTGTGATCAGAAATATCGCTGCTAGGCTGCGCATAGACCAAGCGTTGAAATTTTTCTGGACCTTCCCGACGTTGCTCGCGGCAATTAGCCTTTTCTTGGTGGTGGTGACCTAGGATGCCTCGAATATTGCCCGATGTGCTCAAAAATCTGTTCCGCAAGCCGGCCACGGTAAAGTATCCAAAACAGAGGAGGGCGCTGCCTGAGAACTTCCGCGGGAAACCTGTGATAGACAAAGAGAAATGTATCAGCTGCGGACTCTGCGTCAAAATCTGTCCAGACAACGCGATAACCTTGGACGAGAAGACAAAAAAGCCAAGAATATGGATGGGGCTCTGCATGATGTGCGGACGCTGCGCTGAACTCTGTCCCAGAAAAGTCTTCACGATGAGCAAGGAATTCGAGCTCGCCACCTACAACAAGTATGAGGCCATGTCAGAGTGAACGCATATTTTTGGCGAGCACCTCTACGACATCATCGACGGCATCTTTTACTTCTTTACACATCTTGCTGCTCATTTCAGCCTCGGCAGGTTGAATTCCGATCAGCAAAACCTTGGCCGAAGTTTGATCGTGCAGGTAATCCGACAGTATCGAAAGCGACAACTTGTGGGTAGAAATTGATTGTCCGATCGCAGCACTCAAATCCTTGAAAAGTCTGACAGTTCCGGGCTTGGCTTTGAAATCAGCTGCATCGATGAGAATCACATGCGATGGCTTGAACTTTCTTATCTCAGATGTAAAGTTCTCCGGCGCCACGCCCGCTTCAATTATCAACACGTTTGGAGATTTCACACTTTTCTTTAAATTTCTCGCGACGAGGACTCCCGCAGCATCATCGCCTCGAAACTCGCTTCCTATGCCCACAATCACGACTCGACGCATGCCTTTAAAAACGGACGAAATATCAGATAGCACCATCTCACCTCAAAAATTTGTTCAAAATTAAGTCATCTTCACTCGCGCCGATTCGCTTGAGCATCGCCATCTGCCAGTCCACCATGCCAACCTCGGCCGCAGTGTGCGCGTCCGTGCCTATGCTCAACTTGACACCCTCTCTCAAGCAGGCACGTAGGAGTTCTTCGTCGGGTACGTGGTATTTGGAGTTAATTTCGATCGCGACCCCCTTTTTCGCCGCTAGTTTCACGAACTCGTCTATATCCTCAGGAGACAGGTATGGAGCAAGGTTGTTGTGCAGCCTGAACGGGTGCGCTATAACATCAACCCTATTATTCCTCATTGCATTCATAACTGCTAAAAAATAATTCTTGGCGAGTTCCTCCTGCATTGGAGTTCCTAATGTGTGCAGGCCTATCACCAAAATATCGAGTTTTTTGATTACTTCATCGTCCAAGTCTATCGCTCCATCGATATTGACGACATTTGCCTCCATGCCGGCGAGCACCAGTATATTTGCATCCTCGCGCGCGCTCTCGATGTCCTGAAGCATCAGAGGTATTTTGGCTGGATCTATGCCAACCGACAGTTCAGGGCCATGGTCGGTGATCGCGACCGCCGCCAAGCCGCTAGCTTCCGCAGCCTCAGCGATGCTGGACGCGAGGCACTCGCCATCTGAGTAAAGCGTGTGGGTGTGGAAGTTGAATTTTCGCATGGAGACGCCTCAGAAAAAAATCACTGACGTAGGTTAAAAACTCGCAAGGTGTCAACATGACGAAAAAGTTGAGGGTCTACCCATATCTCGCCCTTTTTCGTAACCACCTTGACTTTAACGCGCCATCAACGCCTTTGAAATCGCCGTCATCCAAAACTACGACGCCTTTGTAGCCGCAGTTTGGGCAAACGTATTTCGAATCTCTATACTTGGGGGTCTTGGAGAAATCCGCTGCGACTTTAAGTTCTGCTTTACCACACTTCGGACATCTTTTTGTCATACATTTGTCCCATCGAAACCTCGGTTTATGAGTATTAAGCGGTTCTGCGGTTATTCATTGAAGGGTCGCGGGTACAGTTTAAAAACATTGGAGGAGCAAAAAATCAATAAGCAATGGCAAAACCTATTTGTAGTTGGTCAACTACCTCCCAATAAATTGGGAGGCTTGTAACTATGCTTGACGCACGCTAC